>JBAUFP010000001.1:0-8150 GCA_049679205.1 bacterium
GGGTTGGCGCTTTGCACAAAAGAAAAGAGCGGCTCTCAAAAGCAGCTTTAGAAACGCTGGCAATAATTGCTTACCATCAGCCGATAATCCGGGCCAGTGTCGAGAAAATAAGGGGTGTAGATTCCACCTGGATCCTTGACAGCTTGTTGCAGAAGAATCTTATCAGAACGTGTGGTCGCCTGCCTTCACCCGGTAGACCCATAAAATATGGTACAACAAAAGAATTCTTAAGGTATTTCGGTATCAAGGACATAAGCGAACTGCCCAAGGAGGAGGATTTTGGAGAGGCGGTAATGAGTGGCTATCCTGAACTTCCAAGGGCGGCACCGGAAGAGACAGGAGAAAAGGTTGATAAATCAGCCGAGGAGGTCGCGGCCAGCGACGAGGACCGTGAAGAACAGGATGGCGTTATCGACTTTGCCGATGATCGCGACCAGCATAGGGAGCCTTCAGGCAACGGAGGCGAAAGCGAACCCGAGGACGAGGATGCGAGCCTTGATGACGGGGGTGAAGACCAAAATAGGACGGTGGATTTTGACGAAAAAAGTGAACAGCTTGACGAAGCGGCGGATCCAGATGAAGAAAGGGATCTGACTCAGTAACTTAGTTCATTACGCAGTATGCCTGATAACAAGGTTCAAATAACAGAATTCCTGAAACGGTTCAATACGAAGATCGTTGGTTTTGGAAAAGTCCCGGATAATACAAGCATGCTCGAAATTGATGAATCGTTTCCCCGGGTCGTTGTTTTTGGTTTTCCACTCTCGCCGAGTGTGCTCAGGACAGTAAAAGATAGACCAACCCTAATATACAAGCATCACTATAAAACTGTTAACTGGGTTCTCGATCAAACAGCCTATCATCTGGTGCGACATATTGAAGAGGACGGTAATCGTGCGCTCGCCATTCCTGCATCGCAGACCGTGGATTGGCAAGTCCATAAGGGTCATGTTTCCCACAAGGTGCTGGCCGTTGCCGCCGGCTTGGGACATATCGGACGTAGCGGTCTCGTTGTCCATCCAGATTTTGGAGCTCAAGTGCGGTATGCTTCCGTGCTCACCGATTTAGAATTCGCGCCTGATGCACACGCCGGGTCTCAATGCGGGGATTGCCTGAAGTGCGTTGTTGTGTGTCCGGCCCATGCAATAAGCGATGCCGGAGTCGACCTGACACGGTGTCTGGAAAAGCTCAAGGAGTTTTCCAGGATTCGAGGTATCGGACAGTACATTTGCGGAGTGTGTGTAAAGGCGTGCGATGGCCGACATTAAGAAACCACAGCCGGTATTACCCGTGATCGGATTGATATTTGTCCCGGATCTCTCGACGGAGGTGTTGCAGGAGTTAGGCGAAGATATAGGTAATGTCATTCTGAGGTCAGACGCGATTCCGTTCTGTCATACTACATATTACAATCAGGAAATGGGAAATGGTTTGATGAGACGGTGGTACGGTTTCGGGGATTTGGTATTACCGGATGTGCTGGTGCGGTTGAAGCACAAGACCAACATGATTGAAAAGAAATATCTTAACGCGAAAGGTGGTAGGAGCATCAATATCGATCCGGGCTTGCTTTCTTTGAGTAGTTTGGTTCTTGCCTCCACGAAGAATTATGCGCACCGTATTTATCTCGGGCAGGGAATTTATGCCGAGGTTACATTGATATATAAAGAAAATCGATTCAATCCATTAGACTGGACGTATCCAGACTATAAGGAGGCTTCTGCTCTTGATTTTTTTCACCAGGCACGCGCTTTCCTGAAAGAGAAATTGGCCGTGCCGGATAGTGCAACAAGGGAGTGAACATGTTTGAATTATCGGTCGAGGGTTACTTCTCAGCGGCTCATCAGGTCAAAGGCTATTCTGGTGACTGTGCAGATCTGCATGGCCATACATATAAAGTACGGGTTAGGGTTAGGGTTGAGAAGCTTGATAAACTGGGTATGGCGGTTGATTTTCGGAGCATCAAGAAGCATCTGGATGGACTTCTGGACGGGCTAGACCACAAGAATTTGAACACTATGCCTTTTTTCGAGAAACATAACGCAACCGCTGAATATGTTGCCAAGTATTTCTACGATAAAATGAAAGAAGAAATAGACAACATCGCATCGGTCACGGTTTGGGAAGGGCCAAACTACTCGGTAACGTATTCGCCGGATGAAGCCCAATAGCATTATTCTGCTCTCCGGCGGTTTGGATTCCACGGTCAGCGCAGCAATTGCCCGGCGGCGCACCCGCCCTCTCTTTGCCTTGACCTTTGACTATGGCCAGCGTGCAGCCAGGATGGAGATCGCTGCATCCAAAAAGATATGCCGCTTCCTAAAGATAAGACACAGATCGATCAAACTTCCCTTTTTCAAAGAATTCAGCAGGTTGATGTTATTACATGGAAAGAAGAGGAAAATTGATCGGCTTAATAGAATACGAGATGTGTGGGTACCCAACCGTAATGCCTTATTCATCAATATCGCTGCCTGCTATGCTGAGTACTATGGTGCGAAGATAATCGTCACCGGGTTCAACCGCGAGGAAGCACAAGAATTTCCGGATAATTCAGAGCGTTTCCAGCGAGCGATCAACAGATCCCTGACATATAGTACGCTTAATAAGGTTGAAGTCAGGAGTTATGTGTTGAAGTGTACGAAAAAAGAGATCTATAAATTGGGGTTACGATATAATGCCCCTCTTGATTATATCTATTCATGCTACTTGGGTGGAGAAGAAATGTGTGGCAAATGCGCATCGTGCAAAAGGTTTATCAAAGCCAGCAAATGAAAATGTATATCAGCGCTGTTAACCTCATCCGCAAAAAACGCAATGGTCAAAGATTGAGTAAAACAGAGATCGAACATCTCATTTCTGAATACACAAAAGGCAATATCCCCGACTATCAGATGTCGGCATTCTTGATGGCGGTCTATTTTCAGGGTATGAATTCAGAAGAAACCGCATCCTTTATGCGATCAATGATGTGCTCAGGTAAAATACTCGATCTGTCTGGCATTCAGGGCGTCAAGATCGATAAACATTCTACCGGAGGAGTGGGCGATAAAGTCTCGCTGGTTTTAGCGCCCCTGGTTGCGTCCTGTGGAGTGTACGTACCCATGATCTCGGGTCGTGGCCTTGGTCACACAGGCGGTACCCTGGACAAGCTGGAATCGATCCCTGGTTTCAGAACCGACTTGAGTGCTAATGATTTCAAGAAACAGCTGGATAGAATCGGGGTTGCCATGATTGGACAGACCGCAGAGATCGCGCCGGCAGATAAGAAGATATATGCGTTGCGTGATGTTACGGCGACCGTCGATTCGATTCCCCTTATTGCGGCAAGTATCATGTCCAAGAAGCTTGCGGAAGACCTGGATGGACTTGTCCTCGATGTAAAATTCGGCAGCGGTGCGTTCATGAGAGAATTCAAGAAGGCTAAACTGCTTGCTCAGGCAATGGTTCAGATTGGTAAACAATCGAAAGTGAAGACCATTGCCGTGTTGACTAACTTGGATAATCCCTTGGGCGTTAATATTGGTAATTCTCTGGAAGTAATTGAGGCAATCGAAGCCTTGATGGGGAAAGGGCCAGAAGACCTAATGGAAGTCACATTTGCCCTGGGCGCCCAGATGCTCAGGCTGGCAAACATCCGCGGTGGTATCAGAATGCTCGAGCAAAAGATCAGAAATGGACAAGCTCTTGACAAATTCAGGCAGATCATGGAGAGTCAGGGTGGTGATCCACGAGTTATTGAGGACTACAAACGTCTCCCCGTAGCAAAGAAATCCGTGAAGGTGATTGCTCGGAAGACCGGGTACATTCATGATTTTGACACCCTTGCGCTCGGTATGTTACTGGTAATGCTTGGAGGTGGAAGGTTGAGAAAAGAAGACAATGTCGACCCGAGCTGTGGTTTCAAAATATACAAGAAAATCGGCGATCATGCCAGCAAAGGAGAACCTTTGGCTGAAGTGTTCAGCAGCAATGTGCGCCGGGCGCACAGCGCGTGCGCGGATGTGCAAAACATGTACACTATTAAACGCGATAGACCTAGAAGTAGAACGCTGATTCGCGAGACAATAAGTTAATCCTAATGCATTTCAGAAATAGCAGTGCCCAATTAGCCGAAGGTCATTTTAACCCATCCGATAACATCTTGCCTGTACCCTAAACATAAAGGTCACTACGACACTACGATAATTGTCGTATTGACGTAGTGTGGATGCTGGATAGACTATGAATATGAGAAGAAAAATGTCCGAGACAGAATATCGTGCTTCGCGTTTTTGCCGGATCATGGGTAATCCCACTGCGTACCAGATCGTTCGTTACCTGACAAAGAAAAGACGATCTTCCCCGACCGAGCTTGTTGAGAGAATTGGTCTTTCGCTCCAGACAATATGCGATACCCTCAGAAATTTGCGTAACATTGATGTTGTTCGGTATGAGACTATCAACAGGAACAAAGTGTATTTTATCAAGGATAGTAAGATCGTTGATATTCTTGGGGATATCGAAGGATTTGTGGAGCGGTTGAGGGTTAAAAGCTGGTAGTACGATACTACGATAATTGTCGAAGTGTCGTAGTCAGATGCCGGGCTTTCGGTATGGGGTGAAAAAAGGTTCTATCTGTTATGTCGAGCAGTTTTCTGTCCTGTGAATGCGATATTCTTTTTCTTACCTAATCCCAGCGAGCTATTCCCAATATTGTAGATGGCCCGTATTTCGCAATAAACGCATCAGACTTTTTTTCTGTAGTACGCACAAATGCCATATATCTTTCAGACAGCGCAGTGGGTACGGTTACTTTCCCTCCTTCGCCGTACTCCGCTTGAAAAGAGTAAACGCCATTGGTATTGCATCGTAGTATCCAAGCGTCATCACCGGTAGTCCCTGCGAGGTAAAGATATCTCAGGTATGGCCTCCGGCCGAGCCGGAGGTATCTGGGTTCGACCATCAGCGGGTACGCTGCCTTGTTTTGTGTTTTACTCTGGGTCCAGATAAGGCTACCGGTTTTGTCATATTTGATGGTAGTAATATTGGGAACACCCTGCGCATCTTCACTGCTGCCGACCACGTATACATTGAGCGACTCATCAAGCGCGATAGTCTTGCCAATATCGTTACCATGTGTTCCACCGTCATACTCGTTTGCCCAGAGTAGGCTGTCATTCTTGTTGTAAGCGATCGTCAGAAAATCATCTCCGGTATCTTGATTCCTAATAGTCGCGCTTAGATATATATTTGCAGCGGGATCGATCTTAAGGCCAGAAAGATTTTTGATCTGTTTTTCTGCTTCGTATTTCACAGATCCAAGAAATTGTCCTGAGCCATCGTACTTCATGTAGAATAATTCGTCGCTATTCTTCTGTATACCGGCGATCACGAAATATTCAGGCTTCGTGATGTCGAACCGGAGTAGCTCGAAATCGATCTCCTCATTGAAATATTTTGTGAACCATGAGGTCTGACCGGTTTCGGTGTACTTTCCAACGTAGATGGTTGGTTTGTTTTCGGCGTCTCGCTCCCACCCGGCAACGTACAGGCTACCATGGTGGTCAGATAAGAGGATACTGGTCAATGGCCCGTCATGGGCGGCAACTGTTTTCTGCCAATGCAGATTTCCAAGCGTGTCATATTTCGCTAAAATTGCCCGTTGTTTGCCGTTTTCATCAGACGCTCTGATGAGAACATAAATATCTCGGTGTGCGGTTAAGAGCTCTTCCTGCGTACGGATGGTCAGCATTGCCGTGCCCGTTGTCTGCTCAGAATTCTCCGCTTCAAATATCGTCTGCCACTGAAGATGGCCTTTACCGTCGTATCGTGCAGTGAAGCACCTCGTGGTGCCGTTTTCATCAGTATATGTGCCGGTCAGGTAGATCTCTTCTTTTGAACCTTCAATGCTATTAATTCGATAGTTGCCTGGTCCAAGCGTATCGAATCTGCGTATCCAATTGGTCTCCAGCTCGCTGCAACTAAGTACTAGAAACAGACAACAAATTAAGTAGCACAAGTGTCTCTTTTTATTCTTCAAGATGCGTTTTTGCATCTTGTCCCTCCGGGTTGTTTCTTATGATTCTAGTTCTCTGCTATTTTTCTGCCCACTCCTTTAGAGCTTTCTTGATCTTCTCTTCGATTTTGCTTGCGATCTCTTCCCATTCCTGTTCACGGTCTGTCTTCTTTGTTTCATCCACCCAGTCTTTCAAACCGGCGCGTACCTTCTCTTCGATCTTAGTTCCGATCTCTTCCCATTCTTTCTTGCGGATTTTATGCTTTTTAGCTTTGCAGGGTTTCCAGCGCCAAGGTGCGCCGACCGAAAAACATAAACCAAGCAGGAATCCGAGGTTATATGGCCATCCGTTATTGTTGAATTCATAGACGCCCACCTCCTTGGTGAAGAGACTGACGATGAACGTGATGATGATAATGAGACCATGCCATAAACCTGCCCAAAAATTGGCTCTGTTGTCATATGCCCAGCGCTCATTACCGGGAGCACAATTTAAGGCAATAAGGGCGATGATTAAGATGAGACCGATTGCTATGTACCTTTTGTTCATATATGCACCTCCTCGAAATTATAATGTTAATACTAGTATACGTAACCAATCCTCTAAGTCAACAAATAGGTCCTTAAAAAAGACCTTTGGGATTCAGCCTGACTTCTGCTTATTGACTTCCTGTTCATCAGGAGTAATATTGGCCAGGAGGCATTATGAAGAAACTATTATTAGTTTTGGTTTTTGGATTGTTGGTCAGCGGTTTGTACGGAGTTCCTATGTCGCCCGAGTTGAGAACACGGCTAATAGCTGAAGGCGATTTTGACCAAGTCGTTGAGATACTAAAGCAGTCGAAAAGAGATGGTTTTGATACACCTAATCCGAAGCCGTTTAAGCCTAACCAGGGCAGGGCGGATACGATTAAGGCAATCGTCATACTAGCCGATTTTTCGGACAACGTCGGGACGACTCCGGTTGCGCACTTTGATTCGATTCTATCCTCTTGCGGATGTTATTCAACTGGATCAATGCGCGATTATTACCTGGAAGTCAGCTATGGAAGTGTTGAATTCATTACGACCGTTGTCGGTTGGTTCAGATTACCGCAGCCGTATACGTATTATACTAATGGCAACTACGGCTTTGGCAGTTACCCGATGAATGCTCAGAAAATGGCCGAAGATGCAGTATGGGCCGCCGATTCAGTGGTCGATTTCTCCGAATTTGATAATGACAATGACGGCTTCGTTGATGCGTATTTCGTGGTCCATGCCGGTCCTGGTGCTGAGGTTACGGGCAACGTTCATGATATATGGTCGCATGCGAGCAGCACAGTAAATATACCATTTGTGGATAGTGTTTATGTCTGGCGTTATTCAACCGAACCTGAGGATGGTAGGATCGGCGTTTTCTCGCACGAGGCGGGTCACGCCATCTTTGGTTTGCCTGACCTTTATGATTATGATTACGACTCTGAAGGCGTTGGTCTCTGGAGCTTGATGGCTGCTGGCAGCTGGAACAATAGCGGGCGGTCACCGGCACACATGGATGCCTACAGTAAGATAGAGAGCGGGTTCGTAACCCCTCAGGTTATTACTAGCAATCAGGACAGCGTGTTAATTCCGAATGTCACATACAATCCAATGATCTACAAGCTATGGCGGGATGGAAGCCCGGGAACCGAGTATTTTTTGGTCGAAAACCGTCTGCAAAATGGCTTTGATAGTCATCTCCCCTGGTTTGGTTTGTTGATCTATCACGTCGATGAAACAATGCCCAATAATAACCATCAGTGGTATCCTGGATACACTAGTTATGGTCATTATAAAGTGGCGGTGGAACAATCAGACGGACTCTGGCAAATGGAGCATAATACTAATGCAGGCAATCATGGTGACCCTTACCCGGGTATTCCCAACCATCGCGTATTCAATGACACGACCGTTCCGGATACAAAAGATTACAGTTTTATTTCTACCTACGTTGCGGTTGAGAACGTTAGTAATCCAGCAGACACGATGATGGTTGATTTCAAGGTATTCCCGGTTGGCATAGAGGAGATAACCGAATACGGAACCGGCGCCGCACAATTTCGTGTTTCCCCTGCAATAAGCCGTGGTGAATTCAGGATTTTATTGGGTTCGGCTTATGATAACCAAGATG
>JBAUFP010000002.1:0-3239 GCA_049679205.1 bacterium
CGCAGAGTACTTGCGTGCGTTATCATTCCCTCCATACTTGATATCTGGCATGTAAATATCAACAAGCCCTTCAAGCAAGTTCAGCGTCTCGACTGATTCATACCCGCCGCAGTTGTAAACGATCGGAACGTCTAAACCCTGCTCTTGGGCAATTGCTAGTGCCTGGACCAATTGCGGCACCCAAGGTGTTGGAGTAACAAAATTAATGTTGTGACAACCCAGCCCCTGCAATTTCAACATCATCTGTGCCAGATCTTCAAGCGCCGTCTCGGTTCCCAGGCCGAGCTGGCTTATTTCATGGTTCTGGCAGTAGACACAATGCAGATTACAGTGGGTCAAGAATATCGTACCCGAGCCGTGCCGTCCTACGAGGGGTGGTTCTTCACCGAAATGTTGATGATACGATGAAACCCTCACCTCCAGGCCAGCGTGGCAATTTCCGGTCTCACCGCTCAGTCGGTCCACGCCGCACTCACGGGGACATACCCGACACGGCGCAAGGAGTTTGTAGAACCTTTTTATTAAATCTTTAGTAATCCTCTTCATTGTTTATCTTCCAAGCCCTTTATAGCCTTCTCTTCGCCCTTGCGAATTCCTCCAACACGAAGCTTGTTCAAATCGTTGATTTGCATGCAAGATTGAGTATCTGCCGGTTTTTCTCAAATCTTCGATTTGCATTAAGAAACCGAGCATCCCGCATCAATATATATGGTGCGGGACCGTGGCACGTTAGTCCCTACGGGGCTTTGAGCCCTTTCCCGCCCTTTCTTGCCCTCTTTGAGCCTTGTTTGAGCCCTCTCTCAGCCTTCTTGGTGAAATCCCCATACTTATAATACGCCGCACATGAACCCTCAGAAGAAACCATGCAGGGACCAACCGGTGTCAATGGCGTGCACTTCTTGCCAAATAGTGCACAGTCGAACGGCATATTAAGCCCAAGAAGTACGCGCCCGCATATACATCTTTTCGGTTCAACTGATTTTGGCACCTTGATATCGTATTTCCTGCGGATATCATAATGCTGGAATTCTTTGGAAAACTCTAACCCCGATTCGGAGATCAGGCCAATACTACGCCACCGTGCATCACAAACTTGGAATACGGTATTTAGTAGTTGCAAAGCTTTTTCATTACCCTCAGGTTTGACGACTCGATCATACTCAATTGTTATTGTTGGGTTACCTTCCACTACCTGCCTGGTGAGAACAAGGATTCCCTGCAAGATATCGATTGGCTCAAAACCGGTAATACATCCAGGCAGGTGATATTTGTCGCTCAGGAATTCATAGGGCTTGCTACCGATTATTGCCGACACATGTCCGGGCAGTAGGAATCCATGAACATTGATCTCAGAAGAACCCGCAATGAAATCTAATGCCGGGGGTATCACCTTGAATGCTGGCAGCACATAGAAGTTCCCCACCTCCTTTTCTCGCGCCGCCATAACCGTGGCGGCAATGGTCGGTGAAGTTGTCTCAAAACCAACACCAATGAACACGACGTCCTTATCGGGATTCTCTTGTGCTACCTTGAGTGCATCCAGTGGTGAATAGACAATTCTCGGAGAAAATGCTTCGAGACTATTACGCGTGCCCGGTACTCTGACCATATCGCCAAATGTCGCAATGATTAAGTTTTTTTCCTGACTCAACGCAATCGCGTAATCGATCGTCTCCTGGGGCGTAACACATACTGGACAACCAGGACCTGAAAGCATTGTAATTCTCTCCGGCAGCATAGATCTGATGCCAGACTTCGCAATCACCATGGTGTGTGTACCACAGACTTCCATTAGGCTTATTCTATTTTCGGCATACTTACTGATTGCTTTGATTAGCTTGCTTGCTATCGTTTCCATGTTTCCTTAATGTAACTCAGTATTGAGATGTTAAGAACACCGTAATAACTGCAATGGTATAGCTTTTGTGTACATTGCGTGGACGTTAAATCTTTTCGACTTTGGGGTAATGTATCCGTACCGTGTTTCTGCCCATGCCTTTGGCTTCGTATAATGCCTCGTCAGCCGATTTCACCAATTCCGAAACAGTGCCGCCATCATCCGGGAAAGACGAAACACCCGCCGAGAACGTAATCTTGCCACCTGATTTTACGCGGCCAAAATCATACATTTCCAGGTCATGTAGTAAATTACCTACAATACGTGCCGCATCCTGTTTCTTTATCTCTGGGCACATTATAATAAACTCGTCACCGCCGTAACGGGCAATGATATCAGTGTCTTCAAAGTGTTCTTTGAAGACTTTCGCCAGCTTAATCAACAACTGGTCGCCTGCCTGATGTCCGAACGAATCATTGAAATCCTTGAATTTATCCAGATCAATAATCGTGATTGAAACGCTATGCTGAAAACGACGGGCTCGGTTTAGCTCCTCCTGTAATCGGTCCTTGAAATAACCTATATTAAATAACTTGGTCAGTGGATCAGTGGACGCCGAAAAGGAAATGCTCTCAAAACTCCGCGTGTTATTGAGTGCCACCGCAGTCATGGTTGACACAACGCCCAGTAAATTCTTTTCTCGCTCCTCGAATTCATTCCCGCGGCAAATCGCCAAAACGCCGAACAGTTTATCCTGATATATCAATGGATAGCAGATATCTGGGTCAAAAACTTGGTACGGCTCCTTTTTCTGGCCGAAGAAATCAAATTCTCTCCGTCCGATCGGCAGTCTTTTCTCACCCGCAAGGCCTACCTTACCTTCGCCCAACGTATACACGATTTTCGGTATCCAGTTATCACTAATACCACGCGCGGCAACAATGTTCAAACGCTTGCCCTTTTCATCGTAAAAAAAGACTGCGAGTTCATTAACTTCGAGGTAATTAACGAGCAGCCCGGCGGTCTCGTTGGCGATCTGCTCGGGGTTCAAGCGTGCCGTAAGGCGTATCATCGATGCGAAGAATAGATTGTTCATTGAATTTAGTCGCTTCAGCTCTGCCTTCAGGTGATAGTTCTCGCGCTTATGCCGGTCGAGTTCGTCCGTAATAATGTCTATTTGCCCCATTTTCTTGGGTTCACCCTTACCACGGCGCGTGAATATCGTCACAAATATCAGAATAACCATTAGCGACCCGACTCCAATAAGCAAAATGAAATTTCCCGTATTCATGATTAATGAATTTTACATAGATTTCTAAAAAAGTCAACAGAATATTTAAGTCTCGATAGAGTTAAAAACCAGCACTGCAAACTTGACTAAAAGATTCGGATGGGTAGAATC
>JBAUFP010000003.1:0-8026 GCA_049679205.1 bacterium
GCATAGCGTTATTCATTGCCTTGAATTTCCTTGTGATTTGTAGATCACTCAAGCCCGTTCAATATTAGTCTTCTAACTAGTTTGAACGGAATCGATCCATGACTGAGCAGTTCATCATGAAAACCCCTGGGATCGAAATCATCCCCCACAAAGAGCTTATAGTCTTCCTGGAGCTCCAACAGCTGTATCTTGCCGATAAGATAACTTGACGGTTGGATCGGGTTGCTTATGTATCTCTTAATCTCACGCGCGTAGTAACTTTCATCGCCGCCGAAGACACCGGTCATGAAGCGCAGAGCATCATCATAAGTAAAAACGCCGGTCTGCAGTTTGACATCCACGATTACCCTTGCGGCTCGATATCTCACACCCTCTAAGGCATTGATCATAGCACCGATAGTATCTTCGTAGAGACCGCTCACTGCCATTATTTCTTCACAGTACAATGCCCATCCCTCGATAAAGAAATTGTCGCGAAAGTTCCTACGCACCACGGACGGATGGTGGTTCGAAATCGACAGTTGGAGATGATGTCCAGGATAAGCTTCATGGACCGCACCACCCCTGAACCAGCGGTTACTTATATAGTTATAGTAGTACTCTGCCTCTACCATATCAAAATTCACCGGAACGGGTGGCACAAAAAAATAGCTCGTGCGTGATGCGTCAAATGGCCCTGGCGGTATCATTGCCATACCCGGGATAAGCGATCTCAAGAATCGAGGCGTTTCCACGATCTCAATGCTACCCACTAAACCGGGTACCGTAACGATATTCGTTCCCGTAACAAAATCGCGCAGATACTCTATCTCTTCTTCACGGTATTCGGCCACATCATCCTTCCCGAAGTCCGGTGGTAATGTCACTATCTGCCGCGGGGCTGGCGCGAGCAAAAGGTTTAGGCTGTCGATCATCTCTGTGGTTCTCGCAAGATAGTATTCACCGATCCTGAGTATGGTATCGGCATCCAGGTCGACGAGGTGAATGTTGCGCAACTTGTAGTTGTAGCTCTCCTCACCCAAGAAATACTGGGCATCAACATTCTGGTTCTTCTCGATCCAGTATGCAAACCGCATCATGGCGGCGACGGCGGCCATTTTTGCCTGCTGAAGCTCCCTCCTCTCACTCTCGGGTAGCGAGTCCTTATAGCTCTCGAATACCGCCTCGATGAATTTCTCTCCCTCGTTAAGCTGACTGATCGCAACGTCACACAACACCGCGGCTGGATCAGTGAGATTTTCCCGGGCGACCTCGAGGAAAGCCGGCACCTCTTTCAACCGGGCGGTCACTGCCTGCATCCTCATCTGCGCTGATACTGCATGTCGTATCATGATCGTGTAGACACAACTGACACATGATTGAACGTAGAGCAAAGGATTCTGTTCATAGATACTTCTCGTTTCGAGATCGAATATTTCATCATAAAGAAATGACCTTAGCAGGTAGTAATCAACTAACTCATCATCTGATAATTCCGTTGTGTCCACATTGTCGAGCTGTTCGCTCAGCTGCTTGAATCTTTTCAAACTCAGCTTCTGATATTTCTTGGAATAATCAGGCATTTGTTTGTCGTATTTATGGATACCCAGATGCGTTGCGGTAATTGGGTGGAAACTCCAAATTTCTTCTAGTATCTCATTCGATAGACCAGGGAAATCTCGCGCCCAGCATACCGAGATCAATCCAAGGCACACAAATAAATTTATATAACCAACGATCTTCATGCCACAATCTTAGGCTGTACCTACATTTATGTCAAGCGTGAGTTATTTTATATAAGACGATGTGTTGGGAATTGAACTAGAAATGAATGCTCAGGGTTTTCGCTAACCCTCCGCCTCGGCTCCTATTCTCACCTCGCTCAAAACGTCAGCGACCACATAAATCCGCTCATTGTTGCCATCCGGGTCAACCGGAACAATGAAGAATCCTTTACGGCTCTTACTATAGCCAAAACTGGTGCCGCGAATTACTTCACCATCCGGAAATTCCACTTTCACCTTCAGGCCCCTTAACGCTGTAGCATCAACGTCGCAAAAATCTTTCTTCTCGATATAATCCTTATCACCACGCAAAGATTTGACGAAGAACACCGCCTTCAGGTCCGAGCATCTAATTTCATAGATATTGCCCTTGTCCTCTTCCTGCTCTGAAATCAAGTGGAATTTTTCTCTCAAAGGCGTGAAGTCATGAGTATAACCCTTGAGTAATCTCCTATCCTGAAAATGCAACACGATGCGATTGCGCACAAACTCCGGTGTTTCTACCATCTGCACCCCCTTTGCACAAATCCAAGAGTTTCGTTGTCAATCTTTAAACTTCAACTAATTATATGAAAACATCGAGTGCCGTCAAGGTGTGCCTCCTAGGCTTAAATCTAGAAGAGAATAGCAGTGGTTATCCCGGGCACTATCTTGAGCTCACAGCTCATTATTATTGACATAATACTTCCATGTAGTATAATTACACTATATGGATAGATTCGTATTCGTGAGCGGATTCATTGGCCTCGTTCTGTTTATGGCCGCGCTGGTCATACTGATACACTCGATAATCAAAACAGTCAAACGAAAACGAAGAATCACTAAATTCGTATACTCCATTCTTGTCTCGCTCGTGATTTTCGCGTTTGCCGCGGCATTTATCTATCTGTCACTCTTTTTGCAGACGTTCTCAAGGTATACTCATGAAGAAAAAATAGGCTGGGTATATGCCGAGGCGGTGGATGACAGTACAAGGATCACATTCTTCCAGGAAAACACAAACCGTATGCATTTTTTTACCCTGGTCGGCGACCAATGGATGATCGATGGGTACTTCTTAAGATGGAGTACGGCGCTACGCTGGCTTGGCGCCGATGCGTACTACCGTATCACACGTTTTTCAAGCCGATGGGAACAGGGCGAAGATAGAATTACCTCGATATATCAACTGCACCCGGAAGAGAGACTCTGGAAGTTTCTTCTCAGGAATGCCGAGAAGATTCCGGGAGTTGATGCCGCCTACGGTATCGCGGCCTTCCAGTATCCCAGCATGGACACTTTCTATGTGTATATCAACGACACAGGTTTTATTCTAAGAAAACACTGAGATACCAAAAGAACACCACGGAAACAACGGATCCCGTGCAAACAAGAGAGCGGCAAGCCGGATCACTCGCCTAACTCATTCAGTCGTATATCGCCGTTCGACGTCTGAACCCGGATCACTGCACCACCCTTTCCAATCAAACCCTTGAGTTGGATCGAAGAACCGGTTCGTGTAGTGAACCGGGATTGCAGGTCAATATCGTCAACACTTACTTCACCCATTGATGTCGCACAGTTCAAGTCCGCATTCAGTTTTCCGCTGACAAACAAATCTATTGAACCATTACTGGTCACAATCTCCACGCCCTCGTCCAGAATCTGCCGAATCTGAGCAAGAATGTCGCCATTTGAGGTTCTCGCTTCGGTGATAACAGTTGCGCCTCTTATATCAATATCACCGTTTGCGGTCTGCACTTGCACAATTCCAACCACATCCTTTAGGTCAACATCACCGTTAGAAGTCATCACCCTCGTATCACCATTGGTTCCCTTGAGTTCGATATCGCCATTTGAGGTCGATACTTTCTGAACTACTACATGTCCGGGCACTCTGATCAGATAATCAACGGAAACACGTGCATTTTTCTCGAGATACTCGGTTCGGATTTCCATCTCATCACCTGTAACGACCTCAACTCGCACTTTGGCCAACTCATCTCTATCACGATTCGTCTTCTTAGTCGCATGAAACTCCACATAATCCTTATTCCACTTTTTCAATTCAACATCTCCGTTCACATTAATTACCTGTAGCTTCGTACCCGGGCTCACTTCATACGTTTCACGAAATTCCTCGGTTTTCTCGAAGAAACAGATCATTGTGTTCGGCAGCACACTCGATACTGCCGGAGTACCGAGCTGAAAAGAAACCAGCATTATGGCAAGAACACTTATCATACGGCCTCCCTTTCACTCAAAAATAATCGAACAATGGATCACAAAACAAAACCAAAAGACAGACGCTAGCCGCATCAGTATATTAAGTTATACGTACATGAAAGGAAAATGTTTCAAACCGAATTCTACAGCCACCACCCGCTGGTCAATTCAAGCATATGCCATTAATGACTATTTGGATTATTGACGAGAATTCAGCATCGCACTCAATAATAGAATCTCGTCCGCTTGTGTCCAAGACCTTACCCTATATGGGCATCACACCTATTCCCCTCACCAAGAAATAAGAACAGAAGGGATTCTACTACTTAGCCCTCAAGAGATCATCGATGCTGTCGATTATTTCACCATAGGGATTATATACTGCAACTGAGATCTTCTGTGCATCTACGTTGAATATGAGAACATGCTCCTGTGAAGAGTAGTAATAGTACTTTTCGGTATCTTTTCTCTCCTTCCAATAGCTATTCCATGCCGTCTTCTCTTCGGAATAGTATGGTGCACCAGCGTCACCCGCTGAAAAATACCAGGTTGCGTATCTTAGATCAGCAAGGGAGGAAGGAACTTCCGTCTCGTCACCAATCTTTCCATTCTTATTCTTATCATCCTTCCTTATATTACCGATTGGGACATTTTTACTGATGAGTACTCTGCTGTAGGAATGTTCGTCCGCACCCAATACTGCGGCTACTTTGCTGCAGCGCGATATGGCGCGTACTAGTTCATCTCTGACCTCGATTATTCCCCATTTTTCAGGCCGCAATTCTTTCGTCCCTGAATCATAACTATACGCACGCACTGTGTTGTCACCCTCATACCACATTGCGTCATCAATGTGGCCACCATTCGGAAATACCGGTTCCTGGGCAAAGAGAATAACATATTTCACTGCCTCATCACGTTCTGCCTCTTCCAACTCTCCTTTTATCCAATTGAGCTGATCCTCCAAAATATAACCCTCAGGACAGCCGCCATATCTGTCTGAGTTATAGGAAACCCAATAATTGTTGTTGAAGGCAATAATCTTTACTGGGCCGTACTGAAATGAATAGACATTCTCTTTATAAGAGGGTCTACGTATATCATCCGGCTCAGGACCATTCTCGGGGTTTACGAATTCTTGAGCAAATACGGCTTCTGCACTCTCTGTGCCATAGGGCCACCGATCAAGCGATATACCGTATCGAGAACCATCATCGAAGACACGCAGCAAGGCTTCGTGGTTTCCCATACCAGTATACATGGGGCGTTCATGAAAAAACCCGGCAACACTCTGCTTCCAAGCGTATAGTTGAGCGACAAAATCCTCCTTGACTGCAGTATAACCATTGACTAAGTCACCGCCAACGAGGAAGAAATCCGCCTTTTGCAGATACCCCAGATTTATGATTCTCTCTAAGACTTTACGATTGACTCCCATAAAATTACATTCACCAGTGCCGATGCCTTCACGACTATCCCCAATATAGGCAAAGCATATGTTGCCCTTGCCTTTTATGGGTGCTGTTTTGAATGAGTAAATTTTGGTCTTGGTTTCCCCTACCTTCACGTAATAGTCGTATTCTGTGTCGGGTATCAAGTCGACTACTTTGATCTCGTGCCTTCTTAAGGGTCTATCATCAGAAAATACCTTATTATCATCCACCACAACCCGAGCAATAACGGCGCTATCTGTTCGGAAGGACACAATTATAGACGTCGGGTCATCACTCGTTATCATGTTGACAAAGGGACCTTCAATCACCGTCGGTATCTTCACATATACATCACCCTCTTTCTCAAATGAGACGTAGACATCATAGATTCCAAGTTCTTGATCTTTCCCTGCAGTCTCAAGATAGATTTCAAAGCGAGCAACGACCTTTCCGTCACCAATCCAATCTTCACTGTTATGGCTTGATTGCAGTAAATAGTCAATCTTCAGTATTCCCTTACCATTTTCAATCACGGAATGGCTTCTGAACCTGTGGTACGTGTAGTCCACTTCCTGGGATTCAAATGGAAATGGCCCCACGTAGATATGACCATAGACCGAGGCCGGATCAATCTCTTCACCATCAAGTAAGGTGGTTACACCGCCGATGTCAAAGAGCAAACCTTCTTGACAACCACCCTTGATACACGAATGGAGCTGTTCAATGCTCAACATGTTTCTTACACCATAAAACGTATTTTCTGGGTGGTTGTCGAATGCCGGATCTTTTACTGGCAACCCGTAGATCGCTGTAGTTTGTGCATACACGACATTCTCGAAAATGCAACTAGTTCCAACCACTAAGATAAGACAGATCCTTTGAAGAACATGCCTATTCATTAAGTACCCCCTTCTTTACATACTAACACACTCTGGTGCGTAGCTATCTCTTGATGAACTTAATAAGATAGCTGTAGGGACCGAGATCATCGACCGTATCAGCCACAAAGCCGTACTCTACGAATGCATTTTCAACGTCGGCCGGGCTTAACCTTTCTGATGCAGGTGGGCCGGCAACGGTTTCAATCTTCTTGAAATCCACAATGGCCAAGCTACCATGTCGCTTCATTACGCGTACGACTTCGCACATTACATCCGCGATCTCTTTGTTCAGCACGAAGCCATGCAGTACATTCACCATCAAACAGACATCGACCGCATTATCGCTGACCGGTATACGTTTTGTGACATCAGCCCTAAATGCTAGCACGTTACCGATGTTCTCCTGGGCAATGATCGTTCTCAAGATATTTATTGAAGCTTCATCAACGTCAACGGCAACGACCTGGCCATTGTCACCCACCACAGTCGACGCGGCAAGAGAGAAATGCCCCTCACCGCAGCCCACATCCAGAACAGTCTGGTCTTCTCTTAGCCCAATAGTCGAGATTATACTCTCCGAATCAAGAAATTCCTTGCTTGATATTCCGTGGTGGATATGTCTGTGTGATTCATTCATACCGAGGCTATTGCGATTCTATATTTGGTGATTGGCTCTCAATCTCAAGAATTTCTACGACACCGTCTTTTTCGTCGACCGCCCAAGAATGACGTACAACGGGCAGAAACCGATTACGCTCGTGACAAAAAATATGATCGCGATAATACCCAAGATGACGGCTAAAGCCCCTTTCAACACGCCGATAATCAGCAATATCACTATAACCAGCGTAAGGACCAATCTAAGAATACGGTCCAGAGACCCCATGTTTAATTTCATCTTGACCTCCTCCTATTGACATATCTTCTCCAAAAAACGGGTGCCTAAACAAAGCAGATCAGAAGTTCTCAGCCAGCACTTCGTAATATGATTGCGGGTGATTACAGGCCGGGCACTCTTTGGGTGGTTCAGTGCCCTCAAACACGTAGCCACAGTTCCGGCAATGCCATTTTACCGAAGTTTTCTTCTTGAAGACTTCTTTGTTTTCAATGTTACTGATTAGCTTCCTGTAGCGAGCCTCATGGAATTTCTCCACCTTGGCTATCTGCTCAAAGGAACACGCAACATCAGAAAAACCCTCTTCCTGGGCTGTTTTGGCAAAATTCAGGTAGAGGGTCGACCACTCCATTTTCTCGCCGGCGGCCGCGGCCTCGAGATTTGCCTTGGTGTTGCCAATGATGCCGGCTGGATAGCCAGCAGTTATCTCAACTTCACCGCCTTCGAGATACTTGAAGAAAACCTTGGCGTGTTCCTTCTCATTTTCCGCAGTCTCCATAAATATCGCCGAGATCTGCTCAAAGCCTTCCTTGCGTGCTTTCGAAGCAAAATAAGTATATCGGTTTCTGGCTTGCGATTCACCAGCGAACGCGGCCAGCAGATTTTTCTCGGTTTTAGTTCCCTTCAATGACTTACCCATCACAAAACCTCCTTATTTCTAGGTTAATCCAAAATTCGTGAGATAGCGAATCCAATGACGCCTGCTTCGGACAACCAAAGTGCTGGCGCGTCTTAATAATACCCATCTCAGCGGTATTGTCAAGATTTCGAGGGTTGGGGTCAGCCGGTTGACTACTGGTGAGCTTTCTGTTATATTCATGTAGTAATGGCTGCGAAGAAAATCAAGAT
>JBAUFP010000004.1:0-2403 GCA_049679205.1 bacterium
GTGGTTGATTGTCAATATTTAGTTGCATAGAGAAAAAGCCCCGCCATTAGCGAAACAGCGGGGCTCTTGAGATATGGTAATCAGATTTTGCTTCTGACTACTTCACTATACTACCATTTGCATAGAAAAATCTATCGCCGCGGTTTTCAGCACAGATGATCTGCGATTTAACATCACGTTCAGCTGCCTGTTGTGAAAAATCCTTATAGACTGATTCGCGTTCCCGGGCATGAAATGGAAACATGACCTTGGGCTGGACTGATTCAATCGTGAGCAGCGCTTCCTCGTTCTGCCAGTCATTGCCGATCCTCACAAATGCAATATCAGCACCCTTGGCAATTTCGCCAAGGTACTTTATATCTTCTTTGAAAAGAGCATATTGCGAGGTGTCGTGACTGTAGCCGCCGGAATGATAAATGACCAGACCATCAACATTGATGACAAAAGTACCACCGGCTTCTTCTGCTTCAGGAGACTGGATTGTCTCTACCTGTATGTCATCAATCTTCCTTGTTTCTCTCGGACCGAGACGGATATAATCAGTGCCGACCGTATCTTGCCAGCCGAATACGTAAGTGATGTTTGGGACTGGCTCCTGCCAGTAGTAAATTACTGAATCATGATGATCAATGTGATTGTGGGTGACGAAGACGTACGGCTTTTGGTCTTTTATCTCATCGATATTAATGTGACCATTGGCAAGAGATGGTTCGTCTGGTTGTTCGCCATAGTTCCAGTAATCAAGGATCAGGAAATGCTCTCTTGTTTTCACTGCACAACCGCTGTGCCCAAGATACCAGATGACTGCTTCACCAATCTTCAGTTCTTTTTGCAGTACGGGAGAGGGTCCGTAGTTTTCTTCGATGTCCTTTGCTTTGGCACCGCTCTTCACAAGGAGTGACGCGATTTCCTTGTTCCCATGCTTAGCAGCGTATTGCAGTGGCGTTTTGCCATTGTTGTCCAGAGCATTGATATCCATGCCGCGTTTGATTAGAAGGTCAATCACTGCAGTGTAGCCTTTAATGCTTGCCATGTGTAGGTATGTTTTACCGTCCTCAGTTTTCACACCAAGATCAGCGCCGCCGTCGATCAGCATTTCCCCTATGTCATCGTAGCCCCACCGGATGGCAAAGTGCAGGGGTGTTTCACCGATATTATCTCTGATATCAATTTCTGCGTGATTTTCTATCAACAATAATAGAGCCTCAAGGTTGTGCTGCCTCGCCGCGTAATGGAGTGGTGCCCTGCCAAAAATATCCTGGTCATTCAATGTTGCGCCTTTGGCTATGAGCATTGTGGCAATCTCAGCGTTTCCAAAATATGCTGCATATAAGAGAAGGCTCTGATTTACCGCATTAAGTGCATTAACATTGGCGTCTTTTGAGATAAGGAACTCTGCGATTTCGTTCTGTCCACCCGCGGCCGCGAAGTGCAGTGGCGTTTGGCCGTTCTCATCTGCAATATTGACCAGGTCGGAATTCTCCTGGACTAGTGCTTTGACCCGGTCGAGGTCTCCTTGCTGCACGGCATCATGGATTTCATCGGCGGCGGCAAGTGTAACAGAAAGAAATATCAGAGCAGTGATCAATAATTGAGAAAACCTCATGCAAGACTTCATGATAATGGCCTCCTTGTTGTCATCTTGTGTATTATACCGAGATACCTTACAAAATTCTCACAAATATGCTAACATATGGTATTACCTGGAAGAGTTCGGGCAAATATGGTAGTTTTGAAATTGAACCCATGTGTTTCTTGACTCGCGTCAACAATAGGATAGAATAGGGGTTGGAAGTGAGGATTAATTGCGAAAAATAACCTACGTGCTGCTGTTTTTGATTTATTTTTCCTGCACTCTGCAGGCAAGCGGTTTAACTGACAATCATAATAGTGTTGGTGGGCCTCGACCTTATTTCTTTTATCATGCTTTGCCTTACGGCACTCAGGCGAACTACAACCCCATGAATGTGATCATCAATGGCGGCTATGGTATCCTACAGATCCCCAATTCTATTGATGACGAATGCGGTCGAGAGATTTTCACTTATCCTTATTGGGAATGGGGCGAAACTGTGTGGCAGACCGTCGGTCATCCTATAAAAACAATCAACGAATTCGGGTGGAAGAAGTTCATTACTACCGAGCTTTTTCCGTTGAATTTTCAAATGGAAGGAAATCAGTGGGTACCCAATTATTTTTTGCATCTGATCGGAGGGGGAATGCACTTCCGTGCAACTGAGGAATGGTTTCGCTTCCACCGATTCAGTTCGCCACGTCTATGGTCGATCGGTACGATGGTCGCATATCATGCTCTATCTGAAATAGTTGAGAACCGGGGTAATGAAGAGCTAACTGTAGACCATCTCGCGGATTTACTCATTTTTGATCCTCTGGGTATGTTAC
>JBAUFP010000005.1:0-2312 GCA_049679205.1 bacterium
TATCGGTCGGGCGCCTGTAGCTTTCACCCCGTTAGATTTATTATCTTCTATTTAACGGGGCAGGCAGGATAGAGCAGCGATTTCCTAAACCGCAGACCATCCCTCACTTCGCGCCAGACCTTCGACCAGTTTGAATGAGAAAACCCCTGGTTGCTACAGAAAACCGGCGCAAACGCACGGCCGGCAAGCTTGACACCGGCAATTATCTGCATATAATAGTCGGTGATATTCCTGCTGGTCTTGCTCCACATCCTGCCCCCAACTGACATCACCGCTGCTGATAAACCCAATGATGCAGGCTCGGTTATCAGCATAAACTGGACCCTCTCACCCGACGATGCCTGGATCGACGGCTACGCAATATTCAGAAAAGGCCCCGAAGACACCGCTTATGCGAGAATCGGCTCAACCGTGCATGGCGTCACGACTTTTGAAGATGAAGGCGTGCAGGATGGTATAGAATACCAGTATATTGTCGCCGCCATAAAGAACGGTGGGCTGTTCTATTCTGAGCCAAGTACCACCGCAAGTTCATACCCACAGATATTTCATAGTGGCAGAATCAACGTCCTTGTCAGCATCCTAATCTTCACTGCGATGCTGGCGTATTTTGTCGTCAAAGCCAGGACCGGTAAAGATCTATTCATCCGTAAGATTGCGGGATTGGCCGCGGTCGACGAAGCTGTAGGCAGAGCTACTGAGATGGGTCGGCCGATCCTCTACGTACCAGGACTGGGAGATATTGACTGGACCGCGACCATTGCTTCAATGAACATACTGGGTGAGGTAGCGAAAAAAATCGCCCTGTATGATTCAGCGCTGATCGTGCCTAACCGATGGTCTGTGACCTACATCGTAGCCAAAGAAGTTGTCAAAGAAGCATTTATCTCGGAAGGCAGTCCTGACAAATTCAAGGAAGAGTACGTACGCTATGTGACCGAAGCTCAATTCGGCTTTGCCGCCGCGATTAATGGCATCATGACGCGCGAAAAACCCGCGACGAATTTCTTCATCGGACGTTTCTGGGCCGAGTCATTGATCATGGCCGAGACCGGCGCCCAGATGGGTTCCTTTCAGATCGCAGGCACGGATTCGGTCTTGCAGCTTCCTTTCTTCGTGACCGCGTGTGATTACACCTTGATGGGTGAGGAACTCTATGCTGCCAGCGCATACTTATCACGCGAACCCATACTGCTTGGGTCGTTGAAGGCCCAGGACTACGGTAAGCTGATCGTTTTAATCATATTGCTCGGCTTCACAATAATCTCTTTTTTTGGTATTAACCTGCTTGGTGCCTTGAGGGTACAGTGAAACGCAAATTGCCGCTAGCGATCTGCTTCATCATGGGAATATCCATGATGGTACAGTTCTTTATCCCCCATCCAGTGTCTTTGGAATTCAGCAGCGTGATCTACAAGTGGATCATCGTGCTCATGGCTTTTGCCCTAATTCTGGCAATCGGCAATCTGATCCGGCATCACACCACGAAGATACGGAGAAAGAGCATTGATTGGCAGTACAGCATCGTCACGCTTGCTGGCATGGTCGCAATGGCGATCATTGGTCTTACCTGGGGTGTTGACCCTGATTCGCTGTACCAAACGATATACCTTAATGTAATGGCACCGTTGGGCGGTACAATGTTCGCGCTCCTGGCCTATTACATGGCATCAGCCGCCTACCGTGCCTTTCGTGCGCGGAGCCTGGAAGCAACATTGCTCCTGGCATCAGCATTTATTGTCATGATTGGATTCATGCCTTTTGGCCAGTACATACATCCGAGATTCCCGGCATTTGCCGAGTGGGTCATGAAGGTACCTAATATGGCTTCACAACGTGGCATTCTTCTAGGTGTTGCTTTCGGTTCCATTGCCACGGCATTGAAGATCATTCTCGGGATAGAACGCTCTTGGCTCGGAGGAAAAGAATGAAGTGGTATGATCGGATCACCAGTATCGACCGGCGCATCATTTACATGCTACTTACCGTGCTCGTCATCTTACCCTTTTTCGTGAATGTGAATATTCCCCAAAAAATCATGCCCCAGACACAGAGGCTATTCGACTTCATCGAATCCATTCCACCGAACGATAAAGCAGTGATGATTTCATTTGACTATTCACCACAAACCATGCCCGAATGCCATCCCATGGCGCAAGCGCTACTAAAACATTGTTTTGCGCGCGGCCTCCCGGTCATTGGTTTGTCCTTTGACCCCGAAGCACCGGGGCTCGCGCTCGATGCCCTGACCCGTGTCGTCCATGAATTCGACAGCCTTGCCGCCGGCAAAGACGACTCGCTCATTTATGGTG
>JBAUFP010000006.1:0-8156 GCA_049679205.1 bacterium
CGACTATACTATCTTTCTCCTCAATAGATTTATCCAGCATTGCCACGGCTACTTTTTCAGCAGGGGATGTAGGGTCCAGTCCATAAGTGCCTGGAACATCCACAACTTCGATCTTTGTTGTACCCGAACCGATACAACCCCGGCAGAATTCTACTGTTGTCCCGGGATAGTTTGAAGCAATGACTCTAACTCCAGTGAGACGTGAAAAGAGCACGCTCTTCCCGACGTTTGGGTTGCCCATGAGAAGAATTTTTCTGATCATTTTTCGACAACTACGCGGCGTGCCATGCCAAAACCAATCGCGATTTGAGTCGTGCCAACTTTCACAATTACAGGCCCGCGCATGATCTGACCACTGATCTTGGTGATCTTCATGCCGGGACGAATGCCCATAGCCTCCAACCTCTTCTTGAAGCCGTGCCCACCATTAACCTCGACTACCTTACCGGTTTCTCCCGCGTGCATCTCGGCTAGATTCCTGTTTGACATCTCGTTCCTTCATTTTTTCTTTTTCGACACTTACGGCATTCGCCATAAAGCTCTAGCCTGTGCGCGGAAACGTGAAAGCCATACCTATGTGCCACATCTTTTTGTAGTTTTTCGATTTTGTCGTTCTCGAACTCAATTATCCTGCCGCATACGCGACAGATGAGATGGTCATGATGCTGTGATTGATGGGCTGGTTCATAACGTACCGCCGAGTCGTCGAAGGTGCACTCAGTTGCCAGCCCACAGTGGACGAGTAACTTGAGTGCACGGTAGACCGTAGAATAACCGATCTCCGGTTTTACCTTTCTTATTTCGTCGTAGAGCTCTTCGACTGTGTAGTGCCGATCTGCTTCAACAAAATAGCTCACTATGAATGAGCGTTTGTCCGAGCTCTTTAAACCGTGTTTCGATTTGTGCTCAGTAAATCTCTCGATAGCGTCTTTTGCTTTCATGACTGCTTCACTAAATGAAATTGAAATTCATTTTCATAATTAATTATAGCAAGAAAAATAAACTTGTCAAGGGGTTATTCTGCGTTAATTATGAGGAGACGTGTGGTTTAAGGGGCTAAGGATCGCTGAAAATAGCCTGTACCGTATCCTACTCTTCCGGAAAAATGACGCTCAATAAAACAAGCGGTTCGATTCTAAATGATGCACCTCTTCCTTCAAAGAACCCGTGTTCCTTGATGAGATGGATGTTCAGGTCTGACCATCTTATTTCAGTGTTCGTACGGAAGTTCTTGACCGTGGTGATTCTTTTCAGACATCGCACGCGATGCGGCCAGGGGCATGGCACCATGCCTCGATTGTCGTCGACTGATACCTGAAGGCCATGACCGGCGGCTACCCAGTCACCAAGTCCCGCTTTGCCGATATCGGTAATTTCCTGAAGGCGTGCCGCTACTTCTTCCATGGTTTTGCCGGCTTTTGCGATTTCCGCAGCATCCGTGTCGATTATCTCCCAAAGATTCCGTTCGTCCTGTCCCAGGAATCCGCAAGCCGAAAACTTCGAAGATCGCAGTAGTCTTTCGAGTTTTTGCTCTTGTGGTGATTTCTTCATTATCTCCTCACACTCATGAAAACTTATCGTAGTATATCTTGTCCTCACCGATTCTGAACCTACTCAATACGCTGATAGAAGATTCAATCATACCCGGGCTGCCGCATAAGTAGCCCTCGTACTCGCTTGCGTCTTCCTGTTCATTAAGATAAGCTTCAGCAACATCGGTTACTCTACCGGTCGTTCCTTTCCAGTCGGTTTCTGATTCTGGTTGTGATACTACAGGGACGAATCTGAAATGTGGCAGGTCCGCTGCAAATTGAGTCATCTCCTTATCGAGAAAGAGGTCGGCGGTCGATCTCACACCAAAAAAGAAAATCGATTTTCGAGTACTGCCCGTATTCTTCATGTGATGCACCATGCATTTTATCGGGGCGATGCCCGAACCGCCCGCGATGAAGATTATCGGCGCGCTGGTATCGCGCAGGTAGAATTGCCCGTAAGGCCCATTTATCTTCACCGTATCACCTTGCTTCAGATAATCGAATAGATAGGTGGTGCAAATGCCGTCGGGAACCCGTCGTACAATCAGTTCGATGGTACTCTTATCTTCGGGGTCAGATGAGATAGAGTATGCGCGGTATACTTCTTCATTACTCTTTTCATAGAGTGGTGCGAGTACTTGCACATACTGTCCTGGAGTGTAATTGATCTGTTGCCCGTCAAGGAACTTCAGCCTGAATTGTTTTATGTCGTACGTGCAGTCGATGATTTCATCACAAGTGCAGCGATATTCTTTAATGGTCAGCAGCTCAGCTGGTATCTCAATTTTCAAATTATTCCTTAATTTGACTTGGCAGGAGAGCCTGATGCCCAGAGCTCGCTCCTTATCATCCATATACGGTTCTTCAGTGGGAAGCAGTTGCCCGGCCCCTTCTAATACCCTGACTTTGCAATAGCCGCACGTACCGCGTCCTCCGCATGCCGAAGGTATGAATATCTTCTGCGAGGTGAGTGTCTCAAGCAATGACCCACCGCCCCTTAAGGTGATTTTCTTATCACCATTATTGATATCCAACCTAACGTCCCCGTAGTTCGTAATCACTCGCTCGGCAAACACGAGCGAAGCCGCGAGTACTGCGCCGATTGCGCTGACAATTGCTATGGGGATTATTAAGAGCGCCATACTCATACCCATGTGAGAAGATTCCCGATCATTATTGACCTGAGAGGACGCCGGTGAATCCGATAAAGGCAAGAGCCATTATGCCCGCAATGATGAGGGTTATTCCTGGACCCTGGAGGCCCTTGGGAATCCTGGCATTATTTAATCTCTCGCGTATTCCGGCCATGGCGACAATAGCCAACATCCAGCCGGCGCCACTGCCAAAGCCAAAGACCACCCCCTCGATAAGATTATAGTCGCGTATTACCATGAATAGTGATGCCCCGAGAATGGCGCAATTGACAGTTATTAAGGGCAAAAAGATGCCAAGATTTTGGTATAGTGCCGGAGAGTAGCGTTCAATTGCCATCTCGATAAATTGCACGAAAGCAGCGATAATAATGATGAAGAGAATGAAACGGAAGTATTCTATGCCGTATGGTTGTAGTACATGCCGGTAAGCAAACCAATCAAGGGCGGTCGTGAAGGTCATGACGAAAACCACGGCAAAACCGAGTCCTATGGCAGTCTTTACTTGACGCGAGACCGAGAGAAAAGAGCACATGCCGAGGAAACGAGCCAGTAAGATGTTGTCCGTGAAAATAGATGCAAAAAGGATGACCAGCAAATGGAGCATATGATTGCCCGGGGTCATTATTTACCACCCTGTTTTTTGATGTTTCTGTCAACCTGAATCGTTCTTGCAAGCCAGACAATGATCGCCAGGGTGAAAAATGCGCCGGGCGGCATGACCATGATGATCCAGCGGTTCCACAACGTAGAGGAAAATAAAGGCATCGGTATGCCCAGGAGCGAACCCATGCCGAGCAATTCTCTGATTACCGCGACCGCTAGGAGCACAAGTGCGTAGCCCAAACCGGAGAAGAGACCATCGACAAAGGATAAGACGGGTGGGTTTGCATTCGCAAACGCCTCGGCGCGACCCATGATGATACAGTTTGTAATAATAAGACCGACATAGGGCCCCAGGTTGCGGCTCATTTCCGGCCAATAAGCCTTGAGTGATTGGTCAAATAGAATAACATAGAATGCGATGATCAAGACCTCAATCATCATGCGGATGACACGTGGTGTCCATTTGCGAAGTAAGGAGACCGTAAATCCCGATAAAGCAGTGGTAAATACAACGGCTAGACCCATGACCATGGTATTGAGAACCAGATTGGTTACGGCAAGCGCACTGCATATTCCCAGTATTTGACGGAATACCGGGTTGTCGCCCCAGACCGCAGTTAAAACTACATCTTTTGTTTTCTTCCGAGGAATCATTGCCAATCATCCATGTGTTCGCGCCAGGCTCCGAGTATTGTGTTCATGAATTTTCCAAGCCGGTTACTCGTTTGAGTGGCACCGGTAATTGCGTGCACTGAACTCTCATCGAGGGCAGCTGTGGCCGGGAGGATTTCAATATAGGGGGGAGTCTTCGCTAGTTTTTTGCCGATGAACTGCCGGGCAAATTCTGTTTTGACGATCTCACCGCCTAATCCCGGGGTTTCGTTTTGCTCGTAGAACGCGATACCGGTTATGGTTTTTCGATCGCGGTTGATTCCGATCACTCCCTTGATCGGCGCCCAGAATCCAGCACCTTCAATAGGCAATGCATAGGCGAGTAGTGAATCCTCTACCATGTAGCGCAGTGCACCCGCGCTCTTTTCATCAGGGTCATTGATATTTATCAGATAGATGTTATGGATCTGCGCAGGCCTGGCCCCCGACGGCAAATCAACCCGTAAGGCTCGGAGTACGGCCTGTTCATAGGCGATACGTTCATTGTTCTTTACCCTTTGTCGCGTGATGCTGCCAAAGAGGATGAGTATGGTGCTCAGGGTTAAGGTGATTATGAACATGTAGAGAATCGGGAACCATGTTTTGCCACGCAAACCCATATTAGTTTCCCCGATTTTTTTGATTACTGCCCGGCCCTCTTTTTCTCCTGCGCTGTTTGAATCCATAATCGAGAATCGGAGCGAACATGTTCGCCAAGAGGAGCGAGAACATGAAACCGCCGTTGAATACTGAGAATGTTCTGATTATTGCCGTGCTGGTGGCGATGATTGCTGCGTACACTATCTGTGCGGGACGTGTTTTTGGTGCGCTTATTGGGTCAGTAGCCATGAAGAATGCTCCGAATAGGAAACCGCCGCCTAACAGGGCGGGAATAGTACCGGCCACGCCTGGTGCGTTGACGACAACAAGCAATGCATTTATCAGCGCATATACAGCGATCACAGTGATGATGATATAACGGTTGGCTGTCTTTGTACTGAAGACGTAAATGCCGCCTAAGAGAATAGCAAGTACACTCGTTACACCCATTGTTCCTGCCAGGCGTCCAATCAACATGATCATAATCGGAGGCGGTGCAGCCGTGCCGGCCTTGAGGAGCGCCATGGGCGTTGCTGAAGTTATGACATCCGGGGCGAGCGCAGTACTCCATATGCTCAGCGCACCCCAGGTGCCTCCGGCTGCGGGTGCCCAGGTGGCAGTCATAGCAACCGGGAAACATACATAGAGAAAAGCACGTCCGACCATTGCCGGATTGAAAATATTGTAGCCAAACCCACCGAATACCATTTTGCCGAACATGATCGCAAACACCATACCGATTATCAGTATATGTAGCGGTATAGTTGGCGGCATAATGAGCGCATATATGATGCTTGAGACGAATACAGCTTCGGTAACCGGTTCGTTTCGGCGCCTGGTGAACAGGTATTCAGTCGCGGACCCAACTGCGCATGACACCAGAACCAAAAAGAGAGAACGCCAGCCAAAGAAATACACTGACGCAATAGTGCATGGAACCAAGCCGATGATCATCCGACGCATGATTGCTTGCTTCATGATAATTCGCGATTTCTTCTTATCCATTAATGACAAATGTTGTTTTGGTGTCTTTCATAGGTCCAACCGACACAGAAAAGCTTAGTCAACATTACACAAAAGTCAAGATTCTTCCAGGGCCGTGTAATCATGACATGAGAACGTTATAATCACTAAGGCTTAAACCTCCTCTTGACATCGGTTTGACTTTTTGTATAATTTCAGGATGTGCGGTATTGTCGGTTATATTGGTGCCCGGAATGTGCCGAGTGTCTTACTTGGTAGCCTGTGGCGGCTGGAGTATCGGGGGTATGACTCCAGCGGCATTGCGGTTATCAGCAACAGCGAGTTAATTATCAGGAAGGTTCCGGGTAGATTAAGCGAGCTCGAGGAGCTAATAAAGAGCAAACCGGTATCCGGTGAGCTCGGTATTGGACACACCAGATGGGCAACGCACGGGCTACCCCAGGAGAACAACACCCATCCTCTGCTAGATTGTAATGAAGAAATTGCTTTGGTTGTGAATGGCATAATTGAGAATTTTCTGACGCTGAAGGATGAATTGGAATCACGCGGACATATCTTTCGTTCGCTGACTGATTCTGAGGTCATCGTTCACCTCATTGAGGAAAATATCGATAAGGGGTTGGCTGAGGCGGTCAGGCTTGCAGTGAAGAAGCTGGTCGGTAATTTTGCCTTTGCCGCAATCAGAATTAGCGAGCGAAATAGGATAGTATGCGCCCGGCACGATGCGCCACTAATCTGCTGTTTTAATGCTGAGGAAGCAGCCGTGGCATCAGATATTTCCGGTGTCGTTAGTATCTTTGATGATGTAATTTATATTCCTAATGATTCGATTGTAATACTGGGTCGGGGTAAGTGTCAAATCACCAATTTTGGGGGTAAGGAAATAAAGGTCACGCCGCACAAGGTGATGATCGAGATCAAGGATATAGACAAGGGTCATTTTCCACACTTCATGTTGAAGGAAATCCATGAGCAACCTAAGGTTCTGCACGACATAGTTAGCGAGCGTACCGTCGATAGTCAAGTCCAGCTCGGCGACGAATTAGGCTTATCGGACACGGAGCTGAAGAAAATCTCCAGGATTCTCATTCAAGCGTGCGGTACATCGTGGCACGCGGGGCTCGTCGGCAAATACATAATTGAGAAATTCGCGCGTATTCACACTGAGGTTGATATTTCCAGTGAGTTTCGGTACCGGGATGCCGTACTTGACAGTGACACGTTGGTCATGGCGATCAGTCAATCAGGGGAGACCGCCGACACAATTGCCGGATTGCGCGAAGCCAAGGTAAAGTTCTTGAAAGTTTTATCCGTGGTCAATGTACTACAGTCTAGCATTCACCGTGAGTCGGATGGAATAATCGATATTATGGCTGGACCGGAAATCGGTGTTGCTTCGACCAAGGCTTATACGGCAGAGATCGTCAATCTGTATTTCCTAGGCCTTTATCTCGGATCGCTGCGTGGTTTTGTTTCCAAGTCGGAATTGAAGCAGCATTTTGCGGCGCTTAAGAAAGTCCCAGCGCAAGTCGAGCAGATTCTCTTTCTCGAAAATGATATCAAGAAGATTGCCAAAGCCTTCTGCGACGCGCGTGATTTTTTCTTTCTTGGTCGTGGATTGAACTATGCTACCGCGCTTGAAGGTGCCCTTAAGTTGAAAGAAATAAGCTACATCAATGCTACAGGATATGCAGCCGGGGAAATGAAACACGGGCCGATCGCAATGATCGACCACAAGATGCCCATCGTGTGCATCAATCCCCGGTCGAGTGTTTACGACAAGATGTACAGCAATATTCAAGAGGTAGTCGCACGGAAAGGCATACCTATTAGCGTTGTCACAAAGGGTGACCGTCGAACCCGTAGCATTAGTAGATATGTAATACCCATTCCTGATTGCCATGAGTGCGTTTCGCCGATCCTGACCGTAATACCGTTACAGCTCTTGGCATACCACATTGCAACGCTGAAAGGACTTGACGTCGATCGTCCCCGGAACCTTGCCAAAAGCGTGACCGTCGAATAAGTCCTTTTGAGACTAGATCGATTAGTTTATGACCAAAAGCAAGTAGCCGAACGCGTCAAGGTAATCACGCACGAAGGGCGCATCACAACAGTTGCCGGTGCCGATGTTGCCCGGAGCAGAGAACACCTGTTTTCTTGTATCGGAGTATTCTTCTTTCCAACGCTTGAGCTACTTTGCGACAGCTATGCACGATCACGTGCGGCCATGCCGTATGTGCCTGGTTTTCTTTCGTATCGGGAACTGCCGATGCTGGTAAGGGCTTATAAGAAACTGAAACAGAAACCCGATGTTATGCTTATTGACGGTCAGGGTATTGCTCATCCAAGGGGTCTGGGCCTTGCTTCACACCTTGGAGCCGTATTAGGAGTACCGACCATCGGTTGCGCCAAGTCTCACTTGTACGGCAAATATACTATGCCCGGAGCGAAGCGAGGTGCATATACGGTTATGAAGAGCGGGCGCGAGAGCATCGGTATCGTAGTGAGAACTCGTGATAATGTCAAACCATTATTCGTATCGCCTGGACATCTTGTTGACATTCGTGATTGTTTACGTATTGTATTAAGAGTCACGAAGCGTTACCGGCTCCCCGAACCGATAAGG
>JBAUFP010000007.1:0-2074 GCA_049679205.1 bacterium
CCTAGAGATAGTCCAACAATACCCTCAATACTGGACATACGAAGAGAAGGGACAAAACCGATTTGAACGCGAATTGTTCACTGAACAACTCAGAAGACATAACTTGCGCTTGAGTTTTTCATTTCACAAACTATCATCTATCATGGAAATCCAAAAGAGCATTGAAAGAATCAAGGGAGAATCAACCGACATCGTCATCATTGTAATCAACTTTTTTGATATACTCATTCATTCGATCCCTGGGCGCGGTGACATGAAAGGCATACTTGACGATGAGCGCGTATTGTTGAATATCCTCGCTTATTGGTTCCCCATGTCGCCTATTTTCGAGCTCTTCCAGAACCTGAACAAGAAAGCCAGAAAGATAATTCTCACCACTGATCATGGCTTCATCAGAGTCCGCCGTCCAACGATCATCTACGGCGGCCGAGAAATATCACCAAACCTGCGCTATAAGTATGGTCCCGCTTTGAGGGTGGATAAGAAAAACGCACTACTCCTGAACAACCCCGGTGATATCTGTTTACCCAGTGAAGACCCTTCGGTTCGGTTTGCAATCGCCAAAGAAGACTACTACTTTATTTATCCAACCAAGCCGACCGAGTATGAAAGGGAATTCAAGTATACTTTCCAACACGGGGGAATATCCACGGAAGAGATGATCCTACCGCTCGGGATCATGAAGCCGAGATAAAAGAAAAGCGGTTACGTCCTACGGTAACGAAGCCCGTTTCGTCTGGCGGTAACGTCTAACGTGTCGTTAAACGTAACCGTGGAACGCTAAACGATACTGGCCCCGTGAAATAACACCCAACCATCAATATTGAAGAAATTTAGAAATTTTGAAAAGAGGCTTCTGTAATATAAGGACCGAACTGATTATATTTCACGGGGCGGGTTTCGTAACCGTTTAACGATGAACGTAACCTTTTTACGATACGGGTTTCGTAACCGTAACCCCCTGACGTAACCTTTTAAAAATGTGGGGCCTCTGCCGGAGGGCGAAATATAATGTTAAATATAAAAGCAGAGACCCCGATTTATCCTTTTAAGGTGTAAATGTGAATGGAATAGATACCCTCTGCTCGAAAGGTACACCGTCTTTTGTTGCCGGTTTGAACTCCCACTGACGCGCCGCATCCAATGCCACCTGCTCACAGGCAGGGTTTCCAAAACTCTTGATAATCCTCGCTTCTTTAACCTTACCATCATCACCAACGAGTACGCGCACTACAATTGTTCCTGCAGCTTCGAATTCAGCCGCCGCTGCTGGATACCTAGGTTCAACGCGCTTGATCGGCTCGGCACGGCTAATGACTGACGGTTTCGGCGGTGCCGGCGGTAAAGCAGCAACTATGGCTGCGACTGTGTCGGCGACTGTTGTATCACTTTGTGCTGCCGCCTCCAGAATTCTTTCCGGCGCAATGACGGGCGGTGGTTCCTCAACTAACGTGCTTGTTGTTTCGATCCGAGTCGAAACAGGTATCGCTGTCTCGGCACGACCTTCCTCTCTGTTCTCCGGTATTACCGCGGCAACACTCACCCTACGTTCCGCTTCGGGGATCCAATATACTTGAGCACTGGCCAACTTTACCTCGTAGTCAATGCCCTTCACTCTTTTGTAGACGGCGGCTATCCGGTTGGGGACAACAAGAAACGCATAAGGTTGATCCTCGTGAACGACTCTCTGAAATTCACCCCACACTTCCTGTGCCCTTTTGCGATTCAGCAGAGAAACACCAGCGTCGATCAGTGAATCGACAAGTACATTATCGTATGAGATTAGATTATATCTGCCCTGTGAACTCCAGAAAACTGCGGGGTCGATCTTATCGCTCATACTCCACCCCATGATGAATCCGTCAAACTGCTTCTGAATTAGAGCATCAATGAAAGCATCAGCACCAAGAGTCTGCGGTATTACCCTTACCCCGATCTGCCGTAGATCTTCAGCGATATAGCGAAGGATCGCGACGCGATCGGGATTTTCAGAGTTGGTGATAAGCCTTACAGAAAAATCCCTACCGTCTTTGTCGACAAATCTATTGCGATTCGAATCTCCGAAACCCTGTTC
>JBAUFP010000008.1:0-2847 GCA_049679205.1 bacterium
GTCGTGCTCTTGAGGATTATCAGCTGTCCTTTGTGCAAGTGCTTCGCAATCCATTCTGTGCTTTGGATTACAGGCATCAGATCCGGCTCCTTGTTTATGCTGACTGGTGTCGGCACACAGATGAGAATGACATCGCATTGTGCGAGCTGGTGTTGATCAGTAGTTGCTCGGATCAACTTTTGACTAACGAATTTCTTTAGTATTGAGGATTCGACGTCGCTAATAAAGGAAACTCCGTCATTTATGTTTTTCACCCGGTCCTCATCGATATCGATGCCGATGATCCCGAATCCTTTAGCCGCGATCTCGATAGCCAATGGTAGACCAACATAGCCCAGGCCGATTATTCCAATTTTGGCTTTTTTCGTCTTTATCAGATTCTTGAGCATCAAATCTCCCTTCGTACGAACATCAATCAAGTATCCATATTATATGTCACTTTTGCTGTTTTTCAAGGGTTTTGATATTGACAAAGGTAGAAAAGAGAATATATTTAATTATGTATCAACGGCTCATAATGGAGATGATCAAATAACTCGCAGTAGGCTTCAAGGAGGCTCGATCCTATCCAACTGGACATCCCGTATTCGAGAAGGCAGTAATGGGCACAATGTCCGTGCTGAACAGGGTTTTTGCCGAATACCCGAAATTCTCAATCACCATTTCCGAAGGTGCAGTTGTTTTTGGAGACGTGAGCGTAGAAATAGGCAAGAACCTTGCATTATTGTCTCTGGTCGAGAGCCTGAGGAAAAAAGATATATATAGTATCGCGTTTGCATCAACCGCGAGGCAGGATGATGTGGTCAATCTCTATTCGGTAATGGCCAGCCCCGAGAAAGGGATGGAAAAAGCGGGTGGTGCGTCAAGAATGTTGGTTGCGAAAGGCACGAGAAATCTCGTGATAAACGCCACACCCGTAGGTTCTTCCGTTGAAAAAGAACCACGCCAGGGTGTGAAAACCCATGAAGAGATAATAAATTCAATCCGTGGTCTGATGGAGATCGTGCGCGCGCGCCCCGCGGTTTCCGATTCCCAAACTCCTTTTACTACGGTAATTAATGATATCGAACAGGTTCCGAAGGGTGATTGGCGTTCTTACAGCGAGGCAATTGTCGGGGTGGTTGATCTGCTGCCGCTCGAAAAGCGGGTTGCTCTGCTCCAAGATGTCCAGATGAGACCCTTTGTACTCACAATGCTGTCCTGTCTTGGCACGGAGACGCTTGTTGAACTCGTAACCAACTGGGAAAGGCAGGGGAAACGTGATAACATTGTGAAAGTAATGGGCGTGATGGATAAAGAGAAGTTCGGGCAGGTTGTGCCCATTTTAAAAAACAGGCAGCTCAATGTCTATGAGTATCTCACGGGCGCTGGCATTAACCTGCTGCTTGAAGACGAGATCGCGGCGACCATTAACGAGGAAGATCTGAAGATTGCGCTTCAACCTTATTACAACATGATCGAGGCACAGAACAAAGATGACCGAGCCGAGGCCCTGAAATCGCTCATCAGTTTCACGAGGCGGTTGGTTTCAGAAAAGAAATATGAGATGGCCAGTGGTCTTATATTGCGCGTTGCTTTGGCCATAGAGCAGGAACCCAGTGAGGATTCCATCATCCGGTTCCTGCCGGAGATCGGGAAGTTGTACGCATTGCTCAGTGAGGATAAGGAGCAGGGATCGTGCGAGAGGTTGATCGAGACGTTTGGGAGGATTTTGGGACGTGGGAATATATCCTTAGCCCTGAGAAAGGAGATAATACAGTTCTTGAAAACAACAAAGAATCCCGCGGTATTGCCTACTCTCTTTTCATTCCTATGGGAGAGTGGGTTGTATCCTGATGTCCGATCGGCGATCATCAGTTTCGGTAGCCATGCCGTGAACGAAGCGATCCAATTTCTGCGTGATGCCGAGGATTTCACAGTACGCATGAAGCTGGTTGATATATTGAAAAACATCGGCGAACCGAGTATCAACGTTCTGACCAGTAACCTCCAGGCACGAGAATGGTTCCTGCGTCGAAACATCGTTCGTATCTTTGGCGAAATCGGTGACTCAAGAGTTGTGACGCGGCTTGAACCCCTGCTCAAGGACGAAGACGTGCGTGTACGGTTGGAGCTGGCACGAACGTATGGAAAGTTGAATTACAGGGAAGGCCTCGTGAAAGCGTTGAGTGATGTTTCCGCGCAGGTAAAGAGTGAAGCGCTGCGTGGACTAAAAAGACTAGTCGATGCCGAGGAGATCATCGATCTACTACCAGGACTCAGTGAGACAGGGGATGAAGTGTATATGGAGCTTGTGAAAATCATTGACGAGAAGAAGATTTTTGAGGCAATCAATTGGATTTCCGATGTGCTAAAGCGGCTTGAATGGCGTAGTGATGCAGCCGCTGACGAAATTAAGGAATTCGGCATTGCTACATTAGCCAAGCTGAATGGCGATAATGCGAAGATGATACTTCTTGAGTTACAGAAGTCCAAAGATAAGAAGTTGGCCAGTTTAGCAGCCAGTACACTCAGAAGAATTGGATGATGGATACGCTCGCATTCATTATCTATGATTACAGTAGTTGATTTTGGTTCACAATACACCCAACTGATTGCCCGCCGGATAAGAGAATGTAGGGTCTATTCGGAAATAATCAGCTGTCGTGTGGATTTGAGTATGCTGATGGATAAAGGGGTCGAGGGAATAGTCCTTTCCGGAGGACCGGGCAGCGTTTACAAATTGAACACACGTGCGTACCGCCACCTGTTCTCACTTCCCGTGCCAATCCTGGGAATATGCTACGGCATGCAACTCGCGGCCCAAATTCTTGGCGGTCGCGTCAGATAAGGGAAGACCCAGGAGTA
>JBAUFP010000009.1:0-3116 GCA_049679205.1 bacterium
ATGAGGATCATTTTGCCCCGGTTGTTTCGACCCAAATCCACTATCGGGTGGGCAGTTATCATGAACCTAAGGGTTTAACCGGGATTTCTCATTTGTTAGAACATATGGCTTTTAAGGGTACTCAGAAACACGGGCCCAAAGAGTATAACAGAATCATCGAAGGGGCTGGGGGTTATGAGAACGCATATACTTCGATAGACCGGACCGTGTATTATGCAAACCTACGCAGTGATCGTTATGAGATCGAACTGGAACTTGAGGCGGATCGCATGCAAAATCTCTTGATGTCGCCCGAGGAATTCATTCCGGAAAAGGCCGTTGTCATGGAAGAACGGAGGCTCAGAGAGAATGATCCTTATCGCAGCCTCTTTGAACAACTCGGTTTAGTGAGTTACTCATATCATCCATACCGCAATCCAATTATCGGGTTCATGGCCGATATTGAGCGTATCAACCGCGACGATGTCTATGATTGGTACCGGAAGAATTATAATCCAGCTAATGCCATAATCGTCCTAGCCGGTGATGTCGATCCGGATGAAGCGTTTAGGCTCGTGAAGAAGCACTATGGTAAGCTCAAAGGCATGTCGGTGGAAGAGGTTGAATATCTTGAACCTCCACAGCGCGGCGAACGTAGGTTCGTACTGAAAAAGCAGGTGAATCAACCCGCTCTCGCGATTCACTATCATACAGTTCCGGTAAGCCATAATGATATGTACGTTCTTGATGTCATCTCGATGATTTTATCTTCGGGTTATAGCTCACGCTTTGAACAGAATCTAGTGCGCAAAGCAGGAATTGCTACAGCGATTAGTACTTATCACCAGAACCTTAAATACGGCGGCGGCTTCACAATCGTCGCTATACCCCAAACAGGCGTCGATATTGGCACACTGGAGAAAGAGATTTATGATGAGATCGACGATTTGAAGAGCATAGCGGTAAGTCAGGAGGAACTGAATAGAGCGAAGAAGCAAGCCTTGGCACAGGCAGTGTACCAACAAGATTCTGCCGAGCGTATTGGGTATCATATTGGCCAACTGGAGATAACCGGGCTTGGCTGGCAGCACATTAATCAGTATCCGATGGAAATCCAAGAGGTGAGCGAAGAAGAAATAATGGAGGCAGCACAGAATTATTTTACGCGAGACAGTCGAACCGTCGGTTATCTTGTTTCTCAGGAGGAAAAATGATTAGGTTGAGTATTCTCATTTTACCACTTATCTTTCTTTCGGCAACGCGCATAGAACGAGATACCCTGAATAACGGTTTGATAATATTAACGGTTGAGGCGCACAAGATACCGGTTGTTGAAATGAGGACGTATGTACGGGCGGGGAGCGTGTTCGATCCCGCAGGCAGAGAGGGTTTGGCAAGCCTGGTGAGCCAGATGTTGATTCGCGGTACAGAGCGTTCTTCTTATGAAGAAATTGTTCAATCTATCGAATCAGTGGGTGGAGTGATGACACCTTTTACGTCAGAAGATTATGGTGGAATGAGCGGCAAAGTACTGAGTAAGGATCTACCACGGCTCATTGATATAATGAGTGAATGTTTGAGATATCCTCTCTTTGATTCACTAGAATTGTTCCGGTTGAAGCGGGAGACTGTTTCCTTTATAAGAGCGCAATCCAATGATCCATTTGAGGTCAGTGAAAAGGGGTTTCGCAGTTTGATATTCGGTAATCATCCGTTGGGTCATTTCCCGGTAGGTTTTGATAGTTCAGTAGCAATTGTATCGGGTCCTGATGTGTGCGATTTTTACCGTGCGTTTTATCATCCGAACAATACATTTCTCGTTTGTGTCGGTGATTTTTCCAGGGATTCTTTGATTACATCGTTGAATGAAAGTTTCGGAAAATGGGTAAGAGGCGAGCTTCCTGACATGGATGTAGTTGAACCACTTGCTTCTGACCATTCGATCGCACGGGTAATACCCATGGATATATCACAGGCGTATATACTACTAGGAAATTTCGGCCCAAAATACGGAGCTGAGGATTGGCATGCTACCCGTGTCATGAACTATATTCTCGGCGGCGCTGGATTGACTTCGCGCATATCGAGTACAATAAGAGAAGAAAAGGGGCTGGCGTATATAGCGTATTCTTACTTTCGGCGTTTTGAGAATGGCGGATACTTCGCGGCTGAAGTGCAGACAAAAAAGGAAATGGTTAATGAAGCAGTCCGGTCTCTGCTCCACGAAATCCGGAGTATGCAGGATAAGATACGCGCTCAAGAGCTGGAACGAACCAAGAAGTTCTATACTGGTTACTTGCCCTTGGCTTATGATACATACAGCGAGATGACGGATATCGTAGCACAGATTGAGACTGGCGGTTACGGTCTTGACTATTTGGAGAAATTCGAGGAGCATATCAATGCTCTCGCAATTGATGACCTGGAAGCCGCAGCGCAAAAATACCTACACCCTGATCGTTTCTATTTGTTGATCGTAGGCGACGTTGCACCCGATGATGTGGGAGTGGAAGGGATTGAATGGATAGATTGAGTGAGCAATTATAATTCGTCTGCGTATTAATGGTAAGGATTGAGATTGCTTCGTCCGCCTACGGCGGACTCGCAATGACGGTAGAGGGATGACATTGTTGACTTAGGTAATAATGCATCTATAATATAGCAATGGCGTGGATCGACGTAGTTATAATCATCATCGTCATTGCTTTGATCATTCATGGCATCGCAACCGGTCTTATCAGAAGCGCTTTTGATATTGCCGGTATCTTTTTTGGTTATATATTCGCCGTCAGCTATAGCGCAACAATAAGAATGCCACAGATTTTTGCCTTCATCATAATCTTCGTCGTTGTTTTTCTGGTTGTCTCAATAGGAGGAAGGATTCTTTCTAAAGTAATCCACTTTACACCGCTTGGCATCATAGACCGGATTTTGGGTGGGGTGCTTGGCTTGATTAAGGGCTTGGTAATATGCTTTGTATTGCTCGTCGTCGTGATGTTGATCAGAAAGGATACCCGGGTGCTTTCTGAATCGCAGATAGCAAAAAAAATCGCGAGTAGTGGCATAGAAGCAAGTAAACTGCTGCCCAGATCGTGGTATGAATGGATCGAGGAGACTTTCAAGCGAAGTGATATAGT
>JBAUFP010000010.1:0-4766 GCA_049679205.1 bacterium
TTCGCTTTTCTCTTGCGGTCAGCATACTCAAGCAGGTAATTAGCCGCCTCGCCTTTTTGATCCAATTCTCTGTGCAATTCGCCAAGCAGTCCGTAGATCTCGGTACGATTTTTGTCGAATCTCAAGATCTTCTTGCAGAGAGCAATTGCGTTGGGGAAATAAGTTTCTTCTTTGAATACCCGCGCACCCTTTTCATAGGTATGTAACGCGTTTTTCTGGCGGCTGATCTTCACATATAGATCACCGAGCTTGTTATATAGTGAACCTTCCTTGGGGAATTCGTTGATTGCTTCTTCGAGCGTTTTAATCGCATCGTCAATAGCGCCCTTTGCTTCCAATTCCGCTATTTTTCTTTTTACGTCAACAAGGTCAGCCATTACTCAAACTTCAAACCAAGGTTACTTACTACCCTTTCGATTAAGAACTCATCGATTTCCTCTTTATGCTGCAGATAGCCTTCCAACAACGCATTATCACATATAATATTAACGAGCCTCGGCCTACCTTCTGAGTAGCGACAGATCAAATCCAATGCTCGAGGCGCGAAAATCGTGCGTTCATTTCCGGCGATATTCAATCGATGCGTGATGTAAGACCTAACCGTATCGCTACCCATTGATTTGAGTCTCATTTTAACCGCGATACGTTGATACAGGGCTCGATTCGTAGCCAGGAAATGCTCGAGATCCGGCAGACCACTAAGGATGAAAGATAGCAGTCTTGTATCGCCAATCTCGAGATTCAACAAACCCCTGATCTCTTCCAGGACATTAGGATTATCAATCTTGTTTGCCTCATCAATGATAATCACTGTTTTCTCATTGCGACGGTATATCTCACTCAAGCGTTGTGAGATACGGGCGATGATCTCCGTTGTTGAATCACTGAGATCCCTTAGTCCGATGAGATTGGCAATCCTCATATAGAGCCAGGTCGGCGAGAATTCCGAGTGGGTCAACACAATCAATCCGATCTGGAACTTACCCAGCGCATACAACTCACTCAGAATCTTGCGTGAAAGGGTCGTCTTGCCGGTTCCTATATCTCCAAGCAACACGGCCAACCCTCTTGCCCCTCGTGCCGCGTGCAGCAGATATTCCCTCGCTAATGCATGTTGGGGAGAATTGAAATAGAATTTCGGGTCAGGATGATTGGCAAACGGTTCCACGCTGAACCCATAATACTCTTGATATCCCAATCAACCTCCTATGGCGTTAGAGAAATGAAATATTTTCACCCGGATACTCAGATTCGGGCATTTCTTCTTCTTTTTCTCTGTCCGTGGTTTCCCGTTTTGGTCCAGTCGAATAAGATTCTTCCTTTTTTTCCTCAGCCGGTTCCGAAGGCGCCGGTGTTTCAATCTCTCGGGCGACGGTTTCCATTCTAATCAGCGGTTTCTCTTCGCTCACCTTTTCCGGTGCCTGGGGCATACTCTTTCCGCCCAGTAGCTCATACATCTCTTTTACGTCTTTATAGTCTGGATTGGTTGACATGATATGTTCAATCTCGCGCAGGGCATTTTCGAAATCACCAAGACCTTCGTAAGCCGAAGCCAAGAGATAACGCAATTCGATTTTCTCAACTTGGGGAATGTCCTCTAGTAAGATCGCAGGACCGACCGTCTTTATCGCCTCACTGTACTTTCCCAATTTTATCAACGCCGCACCGGCTAGCTCGAGTGATACGGGCCAGGTATTTTTGTTGATCTTAAGTTCCCGGGCATGGGATAATGCAGTTTCATATAATTCAGCGGCAAATGCCCGGCGCGCCAGATCCAATCTCCGGCCGACGTCTTCTTCTTCCCACATGATATTGCCGCGGAAGTCATCGAATTCAGTAGCAAACTCGAAACTCGGCGTGGGTGGAGTCTCCATCTCTTTCAGTAAGAACTCAATGTCGGCAATCTGCCCTTCAAGGGTCTGAGGTTCTTCAGCTTCTGCTGCTTGTAGCTCGGGTTCTGCTTTACCCTGGGCACTTTCCACGTAAGTCTCCACTTCGCGAATCAAATCGTCGAATATGTCCGCACCAGGCTCTGAGAGCTCAGCCTGTTCCTCGGCCGGTTCTGGCTCCTTGGCAGCACCTTCTTCAGTTGGCATTTCAACCTGAGGTGTTTCGGCGATCACTCCCTCTTCAACTCGTTCCTCCACGGTCTCTTCGGTCTCCTTGTCTCTTGTCTCCCTGTCTGGTAGTTCCAAGTCTCGTATCTCCTTGTCTGTTTTTTCGCCCCGTAACTCGCCAACTCTGCTTTGAGCCTCTTCATTGCCTGGATCGATTTCCAAAATTCGATTCAGCACACCGATTGCCTCTTCGGTTTCGCCCTGTTCAATCAAATCGCTTACCGCCTTGTTGAATTCAACGATCGCTTCTTCCTTTGATCCAATTTCATAAAGCAGGTTTCCGAGTTCAACGCGACTCTTCGGGTCCAATGCCTCATCGCCACCATCGGTTTGGGGAAACATTTTGTTGATTTCTTCAAGCATCCTCTCGTCATTCTGCTCAGCCGCTACGGCCTTCAAACGCTTGAGCTCTTCTTCGGCCTGTTCGTTACGATTCATCGAACTCAGAATACGGGCGTATGACAAACCTAGCCTTAGATTCTGCGGCTGTAATTCCACAATCTTACGCAAACCGGTAATGAATGTCGTCTCATCTTTATTCTCAATTGCCCAAGAACAGAGTTCAATAATCTTCTGTATTGCTTGATTGGGAAGACCTGACTGTCGGTAAAGATGAGCAAGACGCACGTACCTATCACTGTTGGTACTCTCCAGTTTGATTATCTTCTCAAGACAGATAATGGCCTGCAAGTGACGGTCCTTATCCACATATTTCCTGGACGCTCGTTCGTAGTGTCCCAATGCATCTTCTTTCCTGCCCATGCGCTGAGCCAGATCACCAGAGAGTTCCAGCGCCTTTGCATCATCAGGATTATCGTGCAGAACGCGGCGCAAGAGCACCTGCGCCTTTTCGAACTGCCCTTCATGCATATAGATCTTGCTCTTTTCTAGCACATCAAGTTCCATTGACCGCCTTCCGCCAAAAGTATAACCTATTTCAAAATGTTGTCAAGAATATTTTCTCGATTTCCTTGAACATTTTCTCTTCCTGCCTGGTAATGGAATCAACTGTAGTATTCATCGAATTATTGAATTCATCATCATTTATCGATTTCAGGTTAATGAGTACGTTTAATCGTGCACCAATGAATCCGCTGTGCAGGGCATGGAGAGCAACTCCGACATCGGAAATCGCACTCTTTAACCCCTTTTGGGCCAGGGTCTTAGCATAGGGGTATACGAGGAGTATTTTCTTGCAGACCTCCAGCGGCACCTGGGCGGCGTATTTAGTCGCGGTTTGAATTACACCTTCTTTTTTCTTCTTTTCCGCTTCTGACTCATCCGGCAGCTTGAACGCCTCCATTACCTTGTCAAACGCCAGCTTGTCCTTTTCTATATACTTGTAGAATTCATACATCTCAAGTTTTAGGTGACCGTGAAAATCCTTAAGCTCAGAATCCTTGGTCTTCCTGACCGTTATTCCGGTTACCATCGCCAGAAGCCCGGTACCCAAGGCGGCCTCCAATGCGGCAACACTACCACCACCCGGCGTGGGTTTTGACAATGCCAATTCATTCAAGAATTCCAAGATCGACTGTTTCCCTGCCTTACCACGCAGTCGGTATTCGAGTATCTGTTCTTCATTGAACCGGTCCAGTTGCAGATAATACCGCGCCGTATCGATCAATGCCTGTTCGGGAACCAGACCCACGATCTCGGACTCCTTGATATGGACGCCATAGCGTTCGGCCTCGCGCTTTGCGGTTTCGAAAACCCGGTACAAAGGCGTTTTTGTATATTCGGTCATATTGATCGAAACCTGAGCAATCCCTTCGCTCTTAAGCTCAAACCCGAGTGCCTTACAATACCGGAACCCGCCACTCATGTAGCGAATCGCCTTGGCGATTTTCTGAGCGGTCTCAACATCCGATGTATCTAGATTCAGGTTAAACGCAATGAGTGGAAAGCGGGCACCAACTACAGTGGCACCGGCGGTTGGATGTATTTTTGCTGCGCCGAAATCGGGTTTGCGGTCCGGGTTTGTTTCAATCTCGTCCCGGATGCCTTCGAACTCCCCTCTCCGGATATTCGCAAGATTCTGCCGGTCCGGCCGGGTCGCGGCAGCTTCGTACAAGTAGATCGGTATCTTCAACTCTTCGGCGATTCTCTTACCCAATCGCTTCGCCAGTTCTACGCACTCGCGGGTCGTTGCGTTGCTGATTGGCACAAAAGGTATGACATCGGTCGCACCCATACGCGGATGTTCACCCTTGTGTTTGGTAAGGTCGATCAACGCCGCCGCCTTCTTCGCGCCCAGAAAAGCAGCCTCCAGTACGGCCTCGGGTTCACCGACAAAGGTAATAACTGCACGGTTATGACTCGGATCCATTTCCCGGTCGAGCAATTCAACGCCCGCACTTTCTATCTCCCCAATAATTTGGTTGATTTTTTCCTCGTCACGCCCCTCGCTGAAATTCGGAATACATTCAATTATTTTTTCCATAAATGACCTTTCCTTTTTTAATTGTATACTTCACCATATCCTCGCCAAATCCGTATGGAATCTTTTTATAATTATCGACATTAAGCACAACTAAATCCCCTTGCTTACCTTTCTCGATACTTCCGATCCGGTCAAATAGGCCGAGTGCCTTTGCTCCGTTTTTTGTCGCACCGAGCAGCGCCTCCTCAACGTGCATACCATACGCG
>JBAUFP010000011.1:0-2755 GCA_049679205.1 bacterium
GAAAGGTTCGTATTGGAGGCCGTCATCCGGTAGCGGTGCAATCCATGACGAAGACAAAGACCTCGGACATAAAAGGCACATTGAGTCAGATCCGCCGTGTCGAGAGGGCTGGGTGCGAACTAATCCGGTGCGCGGTTGTGAACAAAGCAGATGTTGAGGCTTTGGGCGAGATACGCGCTTCAGCGAGCATCCCCGTGATTGCCGATATTCATTTTGATCACCGATTAGCAATTGCTGCAATTGATGCCGGCGTCGATAAGATAAGGATCAATCCCGGTAATATCGGCGAAACATGGAAGGTTGAGAAGATAATCCGCAAAGCAAAAGAGCGGGACATTCCGATAAGAATCGGGATCAACTCAGGCTCTTTGCCCGAGAGAATATTGAAGAAGCATGGTCATCCCACGGTCGATGCGGTTGTGGAAACGGCGCAAGAATCGCTCGCAATCTTTGCCGATAATGATTTTGATGACGTCGTGATATCAGCAAAAGGTGTCGATGTACGCGATACAGTTCATACTTATCAGGTTTTGGATGAACGATTCGATTTTCCTCTGCATCTTGGGATTACCGAGGCTGGTTTGCCTTTTGGGGGCAGCATCAAGAGCGCCGTCGGTATGGGGATACTTCTCTATGGAGGTGTCGGCGATACAATACGTGTTTCACTGACGGCAGATCCGGTGCATGAGGTGGCCGCAGCTTATGAAATACTCAACTCATTGGGTTTAAGACAGCATGGCCCCGTGCTCATCAGTTGTCCTATGTGCGGGCGATGCGATGTTGATATTATACGTATTGCCCGCCAAGTGGAGAAGCGGTTAAAGAAATACAGGAAGTTTATGAAAATTGCGGTAATGGGCTGCGTGGTCAACGGTCCAGGAGAAGCGCGCGAAGCGGATTTTGGTATGGCGTGTGGCAAAGGAGTAGGATCAGTGTTTGCACGCGGCAAGGAAATACGGAGGGTAAAAGAAAAAGAGGTTGTGGATACTCTTTTCGAGGTGATCGATGAGAACCTTAATACTTGATAACTATTTACCTAATTCACCCCAGATCGAGAAGTTATATAATGTAATAAGGGATATTACCGTACACACGGTAGAGGTCAAGGATTATTCAACAATTCCCGCCGGTGAGGAATTCGCACTGTATGATGTAATCGTGCTATCTGGTGCGCAACGCAAATTGGCTGAGTCGGGTATCTTCGAAGCTTACAAGAACGAGGTGGATTTTGTGAGAAGCACGAAGAAACCCTTGCTTGGTATCTGTTTTGGACATCAAATCATGGCGATGGCTTTTGGTGCTGAAGTTATGAATATGAGTTCAATGGTTGAAGGCTATTATATGGTTCACAGGGTTAGTGATAATGAGATTTTTGAGGGGCTGGATGAGAGGTTTTTGGTGTGCGAGTCACATGAAGAGATGGTCGTTGATTTACCGTTTGACTTTGAATTACATGGAAATTCTCCAAACTGCCCGATTGAGGTTATGAAGCACAGCAGTTTACCTTTGTATGGTGTGCAATTCCATCCAGAACGATTTGACAAAGAACATCCGGCAGGCAAGTCGATATTGGAGAATTTTTTCAAATTGGCAACTTGGTATATCAAATAAAGGGGGAGAAATCAATGAAAAAAGACCTGGATAGGCTGATGAAGAAGATGAAGGTAGATGCAATTTATGCCGAAAGTTATGCCAGTCGGGACACTAATATGTTTTATTTGTTGAACGGAGCAAACATCTTTGCCCATTACATTAAGAAAAGAGGAAAACCGGCCTTTGTTGTTCATTCCCCTATTGAAAGGGAGGTTGCTAAAGAAACAGGCCATCAGTTGATCAATATGAATCAATATGATCGCCGCCGGCTCCAGGAGAAGTACCGCGACCATCGCAAAGCCAATGCGCATTTCGTGAGCATGCTATTCAAGGATCTCAAAATAAAGGGGGAAGTCGTATTCTACGGCAACTTTCCCCTTGGAGAGGGATACAACTACATCAAGCATATACAGCGTTTCAACAAGAACATCAAGGTATACAGAGGCGAAGACAAAGGGATAATCGCTCAGGCGCGCACGACCAAGGATAAAGATGAAATAGCCCGCATCAAGAGGGTGCGTAATGCCGTTATCCACGCATTCGATACCATGCTCGGATCAGTACGCAAATGTCGTGTTAAAGGTGATGGAATTTTTACCGATGGAAAGAGGAAGCTCTTGATCGGCGATCTCCGGCGGATTATCAGACGCGAACTCTTCGCGCGCGGCATTATTGATTCAGAAGGTATGATCGTTGCCCAGGGCCGTGACGCTGGCGTACCACACAATAGCGGACGAGACCGGCAGCCAGTGAAACTAGGCAAGCCTATCGTATTTGATATTTATCCCCAAGAAATAGGCGGTGGATATTTTTTTGATTTCACGAGGACCGTGTGCTTTGGCTATGCGTCCCAGCCAGTGCGCAGGCTTTATCAAACCGTAGCTAATGCATACGAATATGCATTCCTGCTACTGAGAACCGGTAGGCGAACTAGAGATGTCGAGCAAAAAGTGTGTGAATTCTTCGAAAAAGAAGGGCACAAAACATTTTTGAGCGACCCGAAGAACCAGACCGGCTACTGCCATTCATTGGGTCACGGTGTGGGCCTCAACGTTCATGAAAGTCCTTTTTTCAATTTGTTTAAAACGAATTCGGACCGCATTCAGCCCGGTATGGTGTTTACGATTGAGCCCGGTCTCTATTATCCGGCAAAGGGCTATGG
>JBAUFP010000012.1:0-16529 GCA_049679205.1 bacterium
ATCAATGTGAAAATATTATCCGTTGTAATATCTTCTTTCATCAAATAGCCACCACCGAATATGACAACCGGCACCAGTAATCTTTGCTCCTCAGGCATAAATGCTTTTTCAGAAAGTGCTTCGAGCAGCACTTTATTTGTGTCATCAAAGATACTATACCTTACGATAACAATACTATCTGTCTTTGCCAGGCTATTGAACATCGCGTCCAAACGACTGCATTCCTGGCAACCTGGCTGAAAAAAGTAGTGCAGCTGTATACTCCCACTTACAACCGGCAATGTGTCTTTCACCAATACTGGTTTATGCGGTTCTTTTTGCTGCATCTTTGCTAGATACTTCAAAACACCATCCATTTTCTCGTATATCTCTTCAGGACCATAAAAGGCCGAATCACCGATAAAGATAACCGGCAGATCGTCACCGGTCTGGCCAAGTGCCTGCTCCATTCTTTCCAGAAGCTGATAATTGTCCAGCAAGTCAATATCATACTTCTTTAATGCGAATGTATATTTCGCATGAAGCTTAGGGATGTCACTGAGCAGAATATCCATACAGTGCCCGCACGACGGACGATAGAAGAAATGGAGCGGCGGGATACTCACGTTTTGGCTATTGAGCAGCAAGCAGATGCACAAAGATATCATGGAGTGGCTTTTTGGGAAAATTGCCTGGAGTTAATGGATTGAGTAACTAGATGAGTTTTCATAATCAGAAATGGGTCGTGCAGGATTTGAACCTGCGGCCACCGGATTAAAAATCCGATGCTCTACCAACTGAGCTAACGACCCGCTCTTTCATTATAGCTAATCCGACATGGGTGTCAATACGGACATCCTGGAATATGGATTGGGGATGGGGTGCTCGACGTTTTCAGCACCGCAACCGCGATGCGAATCCTAGGAGGCGGACCTTCGCACTGTAACATCCAGCCTAACGGATACTTCTCGACTCGCTCCGCTCGCTCGAAGATTAATCCTTTCTTGTTGTTCGAGTAAGCAAGCACTTTCGTGAAAGTGCTGGTGTATCGAGAACTATCATAAAGTTCGTGTGAGACTAGAGATGCTCGACGTTTTTCGCATCTCAACCACAAGGCTATATATTTTCCAGGCCTAGTTTGGAGTAATATTTCCTGTAAAAACTACGATAAGCACCGGTTTGGGTGTTCTTCAACCACTCAGCGTTATCTTGATACCAGCGAATGGTCTTTTTAATACCCTGTTCAAAGGGGATCTTTGGTTGCCACCCCAGGTTTTTACTTATCTTTGATATGGATAAGGCATATCTACGGTCGTGACCTGAACGATCCTTAACACGCACAATGAGGTCACGTGGTTTTCCTAAAATACCCAATATCTTATGCACAACATAGGTATTTGTGCGTTCGTACTGCCCGCCGATATTGTATATCTCACCAATCTTGCCTTTGTGGAAAACTGTATCGATTGCGCGGCAGTTGTCCTCAACATAGATCCAATCTCTGACATGCATGCCGTCGCCATATAAAGGAATCTTTTTGTTTCTTAGGGCATTGAAGACAATCAAAGGTATAAACTTCTCTGGAAACTGGTATGGTCCGTAATTGTTCGAGGAACGTGTAATAAGCACAGGAAGTCTATAGGTCTTATAGTAAGCAATCGTTAACCCGTCGGCTGCAGCCTTACTCGCCGAATACGGACTGGATGGATCAAGAATATTCGTCTCCCGGAATTTGCCCCGTAGGATCGATCCATAGACCTCATCCGTGGATATTTGAAGGAACTTCTTGATTCCATACTCCAGGGCGCAGTTGAGCAACACGCCAACACCCTGGATATTGGTCTTTATGAACGGTGCCGGCGCTGAAATGCTCCGGTCAACAAAACTCTCGGCGGCGAAATTGATTACGGCATCGGGCTCAAAGCGCCTGAATACCTTCTTCATTAGCGCTGCACTACTTATGTCCGCTTTTACAAACCGATAACTCTTCTTTTTCTCAAATCCCTTCAAGTTCTCGAGATTCCCAGCATAGGTTAACTTGTCGAGATTGATGATCTCATACGATGGATGTTTCTTGAAGAAATATCGAATGAAGTTTGACCCGATGAATCCACAGCCACCAGTTATCAATACTTTCATTATACAGGCTCTAATATGGGGGCTTACTATCCATCCTTACGCGACCAGTCGTAAGGGATATCTGAACCATGAGGCGGTTTGCGGTATTCATCAGGATTTTCGTAGTCATAACACTCAGTCACGGTATTAACGATCATTGCTTCGTGGTCACTAATACACTTGAATCCATGCCAAACAAATTTGGGTATATGTAGTAAAATATGATTGTGGTCGCCGATAAAGAATTCGTTTATCATACCTTTTGTCGGACTATCCTCACGACCGTCATAAAGAACAATCTTGACCATGCCCATAAGCGCGGTCATGTTATCATCCTGGATTTTGTGACAATGCCATGCTTTCACAACATCCGGATATGCAGTTGTTACATAAACTTGCCCGAATTTCGAAAATTCTCTGTCATCGGCGCGCAGTATTTCCATTAACCGACCTCTTTCATCCGATATTAATTTGAGGTTTTTCACCGTGACTCCCTGAATCAGCTGTTTACTCGCCATCCACAACTCCGATCATTTTTTTATCTCGACATAACTCTGATCGCCCAGGATAAACTTATGGGTTCGGGGCGATTCATCGATCTGGTTGATCACAACGTTCTTGCCCAGTATGGAGCGGTCAATGCGCTTATCGAGGTTGCGAATTGTTGCTCCATCCATGATGACACTACACTCAACCTCTGAATTTTCAATGGTAACATTGTTGCCAATCGAAGAAAAAGGACCAATATAAGCACGAATGATTTTGGTTTTCTCACCGATAATTGCCGGACCTCGGATAATGCTTTTTTCAACAAGGGCTCCTTTTTCTATTCTGACCCGGCCATTAATATTGGAATCAACTATCTTTCCCTGGTTTTCCGATTCAATATCTTCCAAAATCAACAGATTAGCATCAATTATATCTTCAGGTTTGCCAGTATCTTTCCACCACCCCTGTACAGTCTGTGATTCGACCCGGTAATTGTTGTCCAGAAGCCACTGAATTGCGTCGGTGATCTCCAGTTCATTACGCCAGGACGATTTAATATTCTCAATCGCTTTGAAAATCTCCTTGTCAAATAGATATATGCCGACTAAAGCAAGGTTTGAAGGCGGTTCTTTCGGCTTTTCAATCAGCTTCTTCACTGCACCTTTTTCATCGATCACGGCAACGCCAAATTCCTGCGGGTTAGTAACCTCAGTAAGCAATATCAGTGCATTCGGTTGGTTCTTAGTGAATTGGGCGACCATGTGATCAAGATGGTCTTTCAGGATATTATCCCCCAGATACATCATGAAAGAGTCATCGCCAAGAAAATCTCTGGATACCTTAATAGCATGGGCAAGTCCCAAAGGTGCTTCTTGAGAAATGTAGCGAATATTGACGGCCCACCTTTCTCCATTGCCCACTATGTTCATTACCTCTTCCTTTGTATCCCCAACAATGATGCCGATCTCTCTGATGCCCACTTTTATAAGAGCTTCGATGCCGTAGAATATAATCGGTTTGTTGGCAATCGGAATCAGCTGTTTGGCGCCAGTGTAAGTTAGCGGCCTCAACCTGGTGCCAAAACCACCGGCTAGTATTAAACCCTTCATATTGCAGTTATTATACAAATAGCTGACGAGAAATCAAGACTCGTCAGACAGACTATGGATAAATTCCTCTTGCGCTTCTTCCCAAGACGCCATCCGGGACGCGAAAAGACGCTCGTACCTGGTTGAAGCAAGCGGCGAAAACAAGGGTCTTCTTGCATGCAGGTCTAATTCGGCAAGTTTTACCGGCACGATTTCCGTCTTGAATTTCATTAGGCTTTGGGCTTTCTTTGCAAAGTCAAACCATGAGGCAATTCCATTGTTTACAATGTGAAACAAACCATATTCCTCTGACCCAACTATGCGCAAAATTGCCTCGGAGAGATGCTTTATGTAAGTAAATGACGCTTGCTGATCGCGGATTACAGTAATAGATTCAGGCTTTGTTGCCATAGCGAGAAATCTGGTTATGTAAGTCTTGGCATTCTTTCCAAAAAGCCAGGACGTGCGCACAATGAAATACTTTTGGCAGATATCAATAGTATACGTCTCCCCAAGTAGCTTGGTCCGACCGTATTCATTAATTGGATTGGGTTTGCTTGATTCAGTATATGGTTCTCGGGCATTTCCGTCGAAAACGAAGTTAGTACTTGTATATAGCATTTTGGCATTAATTTCGTTAGCGATTTCTGCCAAACCCTTACAGCTCAAGGCATTGACAAGTAAGGCATAATCACGATCATCTTCGCAGCTGTCGACATCACTCACTGCAGCAAAATGAAGGATAACATCTGGCCGGTGTTTCAACAAGAATTCCCTGGTCTTTGCTGTCTTCGTGATGTCCAGTTGGTCTATGTCAATGCCTACATACTCTATATTTTCCCTTTCCAATAACCCTGTCATTTCCCGTCCCAGGGCACCATTGGCGCCACTGACGAAGATTTTCATCCGGACATTATAGCTTTATCCAAAATGATTGTCAATTAATATGTTTTTCTTGACTTCCTTGAGTTTTTGGATATCATTGATTCGGTAATTGACCTTTTTTGAAGAAATTTGGCCAAACCATCTAATAAATTCACTATCTTAGCATAATTCATGAATATCGATATTCGTCGATATTTAAAAGGAGGAAAAACATGGCGGATAAGAAAGCAGATTTGGCCGGCCCCGGTATCGGAACGTACGAAGAAGTAGAGAAGATTCTACCGAATGATTACCAACCGCTGTTGCCACCTCTGGAGAGAATGAAGGCTTTAAATGAGATCAAAGACTACATTGAGAAGAACCTGTGCAAGGAATTGAATCTTACTATGGTTCAGGTGCCTTTGATCGTGACGGTTGAGAGTGGTGTTAATGACATGTTGGATCGCGATGGGTCCCGCACACCAATCGAGTTCAACTGCGGGTTAGGCCTTGAGAAGCCAATACGTGCTTCGATTGTCCAGGCCGCTACTAAATGGAAGCGCCCGGCGCTGCGGCAGTTTGGCTGCAATGCTGGCCAAGGCATAAACACTGACATGAGGGCAGTACGTAAAGACTATTTTCTTGATCACGACCACAGCTCGTATGTTGACCAATGGGACTGGGAGCGCGTAATGACCATGGAACAACGCAATCTGGATTTCCTAAAAGACATCGTGAAAAAAATCTGGAAGGTAATTTACGGCGCGAATAAGCATGCACAGGAACTTTTCCCTCAGCTCAAGACAGACAAACACCCAAAAATCCCTGAAGAGCTGACCTTTCTCCATGCCGAGGAGATTCTTGACATGTTTCCTGACCTACCCCGCAAGCAACGTGAAACTCAGGTACTGCAAAAGTATCCAGCAATATTTATTATTGGAGTCGGATATCCATTGAAAGATGGTTACCCTCACGAAATGAGGGCTGCGGACTACGATGACTGGATCACTGAGGTAAAACATGAAGACGGAAAAGCCACCCACGGACTCAACGGCGATATTCTGGTGTGGAATCCGGTCACAAAGAGACGTCACGAACTGACATCAATGGGCATACGGGTTACAAAAGAAACGCTCAGACAACAACTGGAGATGGCCGGACAAATGGATTTTCTCGAGTTACCATATCACCAAGCGATTATTAATGATGACATACCTTTGAGTATCGGCGGCGGGATTGGACAATCACGGACTTATATGTATATGCTACGAACCGCGCATCTTGGGGAAACGAGTGTCACGATTTGGCCCAAGGTGCTCAAGGATATGTGCGCGGAACGGAATATTCACGTGCTCGAGTAAACGTCCAATGCAGAATGAGATAATAAAAAAGGGCGCCGTATGGCGCCCTTTTTTTGCACTTGTATCGTGATTATTCTTTGACCACAAATTCCACACGTCGGTTTCTGGCTCTTCCAGCATCACTATCGTTTGAGGCAACAGGGATTGATTCGCCATAGCCACGGGCCATGAGCCGGTCCGGGTTTATGCCATGATTGATCACAAGGTAATCCTTCACTGAGTTCGCACGGGCATTTGACAGTTTCAAGTTGTATTCATCGCTGCCTTTACTGTCGGTATGGCCCTGTGCTTCAATCTTGACATCAGGATTGCCTGCAAATACGATCTTTATCGTTTCCGCTGCACCGTCTAAGACAGAGTAGGATTCGGGTTTGATGTCAGACTTGTTGAATTCGAAATAGACTTCGGGTAGCACAATCTTGAATTCCTTCTTCACCAATGCTATCTCGATCTCAAGAGTCTTGGCTGCTTCAATATCGACCACTCGCTCATAAGGTAGATAGGCCTCATCCTCAGCCATGACCTTAAGAGTATAGACACCAGCACCCAGAGTTTTTTCATACATACCGGTGACTTTCTCGGCTGGCATATCACCGACCATCACGTCACTGGCAACTGGTTCCTTGGTTTCAATATCAACAATATTGAGGATCAGATTACCTTCTTTCGGAATATGCTTCAAGGCGATAGTAATCGGGGTAACTTCACCAGCTTTAACAAGCAGTCCGACCTCGTATGGCTCATAGTCAACTGCTTTGGCTTGCAGTTTATAAGCACCAGGAGTCAGCTGCACGAAGCTGAAGTCACCCATCTCATCGCTATCCATCGATTTAACCAGCATGCCCTCTTCAAATATGCCAATGTTCGCAACCAGATCCTCGCCGGTCTCATCATCGAGCACTTTACCCGCAATGTCGCCAAACATAGGTTCAGGCATGAAATCAGCAGTGTATGAAAAGCCGAAAATAGCTGCCCAAGGTGGGGCTACACCCCAGCCCGTCCCGATATTGAAGCTATCGGTTTGCGCGGTTGGGAAGCTTCGTTCGTTCTCCCCTTCCCAGGCACGTATATCAACCGCGAAGTTGATGTGAAAGTTCTTACTTGGCCGGAAGCTTACTCCCGGAGTAATATACACCTGATTGGGTCCCCAAAGTGAGTCATCCATAAATGTGAAGAACTGGTCTTTGCCACTATAGTCGATGCCACTGACCTCCACAAACGGTATAATTCCTGCCGCATGAATACTCAATGCAGCATTATAGATACTGGCGTTATTTCGAAGACCACCGCCCTCAGCATTTCTGAAGACGTATCCAAAGTTCAGGTCCAGATGAAGTAAACCCGTTTTTGCCGTTAACAGACCTACTGCGCCAATATCGAATCCATCGCTGGAGAAATACCTGAACAGACCTCCTGAGTTTGTGTAAGCATCATTGAAGATAGGGTAGTTTTCTACCACCGTACCGACATCAGAGAGATCCCGATCTGTACCGGTCGGGATTGACACAAAACTATATAAGCCATACTTAATGCTTTCTGCGCCGAAGCTAAACTTCAAACCCACCTTTGTGTCGCCAAAGCCAATACTAGCTCGATTTGTATCAGTACCTGAATAGTCGATGCCGTCTCCATGGTAGGACCCGGCAACATTGAAGGAAAACCAGTCAGCCGGTGCATAACCGATGTAGAGACTAACGTCACCGCCACCATACCGCGCGCTGTCGCCAACCAGGGCATTACCGATCGGGTCACCGGTTGCGGTTGCCAGACGCTCTTCTGTGAACCCTCTCAGATAGAAGCCGAGGCCAAAGGTACCGGCCGATCCGTTATCCGCAGATATGGTGCGGAATAGCCCCATAGTACCTTGATAATTGGGCATTGCAAATGCTACTGAGGCAATGACCAATGCCAACACGTATCTTTTTAGATGCATAGAACCTCCTTTTTGTTGCTTAATACTATAACCATTATATCCCTTTTCAAACAGAAGTCAATGGTGCAATCTATATTCCAATTAAAGCTTTTGAATCCAGATATCCCTTTTTCCACTGTGCCGCGTGTTGAATCGCATAATTCGAGAATTTTCGCATAGTCCCCTTATTTCTTCATCTGTGTAGAAACGCCACAGCATGTTCTTGAATTCACCCGCTATATAATGTCTCGTTCCATCATCGAGTATTGTATAAGTGTCACTGCCTTTTTCTGGTCCGTCAAAAGACACATAGGCAATACCGCCCCGTTTCAGTGCCCGACCGATATTATTCATTGCTACTTGTGCATCCTCACGCATCATATGATCTAATACTGAGTTGCATATTACGGCATCGAACTCAGATTCAGAGATAATATCCTGGACTGTATTGATTTCACAATCAATGATTAGTGATTCCTCAGTCGACCATTTCTTTAAAATCTCTATTGCCGACCGTGCATAATCAACCGCTTTAACAGAAAATCCAGCACGTGCAAGCACGATACTCCAATGCCCGTACCCGCAGCCCAAATCGAGAATATTTCTTACGTCGTTTTCATGCAGCCATTGGACTAAGGGTTTCCAATCTCTTTCAGCGAGTCTCTGGTAGTTACAATCTGGGTTATCAAAGCATTTCTCCCAAAATTCCTGGTTTTTTCGCTCAATCGTGGACAAGTCCACGTTCACCTCTTTTCACCACTATCATTATGTCAATTGCCTAAATGACAAAATGACTTTACTCTTGCTTTTCGATGACCACGACAAGGCGCTCAAGATCCTGCATAACACGCTTCACAATGTCAGCCTTGATCCAATACAAATGCTGCCGCCATCTGACCTCGTATCTCACCAGATCCAAGTTTCTGAGCACCCGTAACACCTGGGAGACGGTAGCAATATGGAGTCCCAGAACATCAGCAAGTTCATCAGGGGTTCGCTTCTTGTCACGGAGCAGAGTCAAAACTTCATAAGCAGTTGGATTACCCAGTGCACGGCAGATCCTTGACGCCCGGTATCTATTTTCCGGCATTTTTTTCTTCATGACATTATTATACATCATTCTATCATTTTGTCAATTGCCTAAATGATAAAATGACAAACGACAAAGGAGGCATCATATCAAGGAGCCGACGTGCAACTAGAATCAACGGGTGTAAATTCCGTGTGAAGGACAGATTAAAATTGGGGAGAGCTACTAAAACAGGGGGGCTGTTGATTTAACTAATCTACAATAAATTCGAGTTCAGGTTTACTATCCAGGGTAGCGACTACTGAACAATATTTGTCCCGCGAGAGTTCAAATGACCGGAGCAAATCTTCTCGTTTATAATCACCCTCACACTTCATCCTTACGGTGATCTTTGTATATTTATGGGGATGGTCTTCCGCCCGAATGCCGGCCGCTTCCACGGTAAAACCATCAATCTTGCCACCCTTTTTCTCTAGAATACCAACAATATCCATGCCCATACATCCAGCTAAAGACACCAACATAAGGTCCATTGGCCTGAAGCCCTGATCAAAACCTCCGAATTCCTTTTCCGTATCGATTATGATCTTGTGACTATGATCGTCCTCGACCTGGAATTGTAACCCGCGGGTTCTAGTCAATTTCACCATTGTACCACCTTATCCAAAAATGCTACTCTTTTATCAGCGAATCAACAAACTGATCAAATTGCGCCTCAAGCTCGGGGGCAAAACCGACCTGCGTCTTTCTAACAGTCCCTTGCTTATCCAAGAATATAGTTTTAGGGATTCCAGAAACCTGATAGGTTTTAGCAATCTCCTTATTCCCGATGAGTACCGGATAAGGGATTTTCATTTGCTTACTGTAATCCCGTAAATCTTGCTCGTCATTATCCAGACTAATGCCCAATATCGTAAAACCCTGTTCGTGATACTTCTGGTAGAGTTTAATAAAGACAGGGATGCTGTTCCTGCACGGTGGACACCAGGTAGCCCAGAAATCAATAATAACGACTTGCCCCTTAAATTCTGAAAGGGTGTATTCAACGCCATCAATTGAGTAAAGGGTGAAATCGGTGGTATCAGATTGCTTTGCCTGTTCTCTCGAACCACAAGCGACCGCGATCATTCCTAAAATAAGGACCATTCTCAAAATACTCTTGATCATGTTTTCTCCTCTATGGCAGCTGTATGTTTTTCCAACTTCTTTACAATTTGTTCTTTGGGCAATGCGCCGATGATTCTCTCGACTTCCTTGCCGCCTTTAAGTATAAGCATGGTTGGAATATTTTGGATAACGTATTCATTAGCGGTCTTGATTTCATTGTCGACGTTCACTTTTCCGATCTTGATCTTGCCATCATACTCTTTGGCAATTTCTTCCAGAACTGGCGCCACCATTGCACACGGCGGGCACCATATAGCCCAAAAATCAACAAGATAAGGGATTTCAGATTTATCGACTTCCTGATGGAAGTCACTATCGGTTAACTCTTTGACCACTTAAACCTCCTTTTCTAGCCCACAATATTCGTGGATTTCACTGTTCCGATGCCTCTGAAGGGCCAATGTTTCACGTGAAACATTCAAAAACTCTGTTCAAATCCCAATCTTATCATACGGTTCAACTGTTCATCATCCGGACTGTTGGCCAATAGATCTCTCAGGGAGAATTCAAAAAACATCTCACCGTAGAAGATCAATCGCAACCCAACATTCAAATAGCCTTTATCTTCATCCTCAGGATCATTGAGATTGGGCGTATATTCAACCAGCAGTGCACTAAACGTACCAAACTGGGCTTTCACCCCACAAAAAACATCAATACCATTGTCTGATTCAAGACAGTAGTTTACGCCCAGGCTTGGACAAATCTCCAGGTTGGTGAAAGCAAATGTCTTGCCTATTTGACAATAAAGACCTTTTGACCGTATATTATAACGGGCGTCATAATCACCATACCCCTGGTTGTCAAAACCGAGCTGCACGCGGGGGTAGAACATACCCTCTTGGATAGCCAGAAGCCTTATCTGAACGCCAGGTATTTCATAGAATTCAGGATTACCCGAACCCAGCAAGTTTGAACCGCCATAGCTCAATCCCAAACCCAATCGATCCCAGATGCCCACATTGAAGTAGCCCGTGATTGCACCCTCGGGGCCAAAGCGCAATTCCAGCGTGAATATCCCATGTTCAGGTGCTTTTGGGAAGGGCTGATCAACATAATATAGGCTCAAGAGCATTAACACTATGCCCATTATACCCCCTCCGTAATTGTTAATCTGCTTATTAATACCCTATATTTTACCATAAATCTTTAGCCCGTGATCACCTAAGATAAGCTTAATTTTGCTCAGAACTTCAGAATCAGGATTTATTTTCATGGTTCGTGAGCGAAATTTCTTGGACTCGGTATCATTATTCACCTTGATCCAAACTTCACACTCACCCTTATTATCGTTTATTAAATCACACAATCCCTTCATCATGGTCTCGTCAACCTCATGATTGTTCAAATTCAGAAAGACCTTTTTGTAGTATTTCCAGGCATCCTTTAGCGATATTATCTCATCTGCCCTTATGCTCTTTCGATCTTCTTCACCGGATATTCTGCCCTTTATAATCAACGGGCTGTCGACCTTAAGCAGTGAAGAATAGCGCTCGAAATAGTCTGAAAAAATGAATACGTCAATCGCGCTTTCAAAATCAGCCAGATTGACAATCGCATAATTGCGCCCATTTTTGTCTCTTTTTATCTTCTTCGTGTTCAGAATACCGCCGATCGCGATGATTTCTCCATTTTCCACGGTGTTTAGTTGACTGATTGGCTTCAAACCCAGGGCAGTGAACTCATCCTGAAATCGCTCTAGAGGATGTTCTGAAAAATAGAAACCAAATGCTTCTCTCTCATGAATTACCTTTTCCTCTGATTTCTCACCTGGCTCAGGCTTTTCATCATCCTGATCTCCACCAAACAGACTGGTCTGGGTACCAACATAGACCTCTTTTTTATGGGCGACACTCAAAAGTTTATCAACATCAGCCTCAAAAGCCTTGAATGCACCGGATTTGATAAGTGATTCCAGGGATTTCTTATTTAAACCCTTTGTCCGTGCCTGGAAATCAAAGAATGACTTAAAAAGACCGCGTTTTCTCTCGCTCGTTACTATTTCCACAATGGGCCGGCCCAGGTTTTTCAGTGCCCCTAAGCCATACCTTATACCCTCACCCTGTTTGGTGAATAGAAAATCACTTTCATTGATATCCGGCGGATAGATTTGCAGTTCCATACGCCGGGCTTCGCGGATTAGTATCCATAATCGATTTGTATCGCTTATTTCACTGTTCATTGACGCAATTATGAAATCCAGGGGATAGTGACACTTCAAATACGCAGTTTGATTAGCCAGGGCGGCATATGCCGCAGCATGGGATTTGTTGAACCCGTAGCCAGCAAAAGGTACTAATTTCTTAAAGATTTCATCAGCAAGATCGCCTGATATACCATTCTTCTCAGCCCCATTGATGAATTTCTCGCGGTTTTCAACCATGAGTTCTGATATCTTCTTGCCCATTGCCCGGCGCAACATATCGGCCTCAGCCAGGGAGAACCCAGCAATGCGTGAGGCAATCTGGATAACCTGCTCCTGATATACAATCATTCCATATGTCTCTTTGAGAATCGGTTCAAGCCAGGGATGCATGTATTCAATTTTGGGCGGGTTTATCTTATTCTGGATCATCTGCTGAAGATTGACATTGGCCATGGGACCAGGACGGTAAAGAGCGATAACTGCGATTATATCCTCAAACCGCTCGGGCTGGAAATTTCTCAATATATCCTTCATACCCTGGCTCTCCAGCTGGAACACGCCCACGGTTTCAGCACGCTTGAGCATATCAAATGATTCCCTGTCATCAATTGGAATGTCGCTCAACTGCCGGCCAACCATCTTCAAGGTTGAATCGATAACCGTCAGGGTCCGCAAACCCAGAATGTCCATCTTTATCACCCCGATATCTTCCAGAGAGTTCTTTGCATATTGGGTGGATATTTCACCGCGCTCCGGGCTCTTGAACAACGGAACATACTCGACCAATTCCTTGGGGGTAATGACAACGCCTGCGGCATGGGTCGCCGGGTGGCGCGCAAGACCCTCTAATTTTCTAGCAACATCGAACAATTCCTTGTACTCTTCTCTAGACTGTATTAGATTATCTAATTCCTTGATACTGGCGATTGCTTCATCAATGCTCGAATGGAAGGGTATCATTTTGGCCAGACGGTCGATTTCATTGTACGGAATACCCAATACCCGGCCAACATCTCTAACCACTGCCCTTGCCTGCATGGTACCAAACGTAATCACCTGGGTCACATTCTTTTCGCCATACCTGTTCTTTATGAAGTTGATTATTTCATCCCGGCGTGTATCACCGAAATCCGCATCAACATCGGGCAAGCTAACTCTTTCCGGATTCAAGAAACGTTCAAATATTAGATTGTACTCAAGCGGGTCAATATCGGTTATGCCCAATGAGTAAAGCACGAGGCTGCCCACGGCCGAACCTCGGCCCGGACCAACCGGAATCGTCTGCTGGCGCGCAAATTCGACAATCTCACGCACGATAAGAAAATAGCCGGATAATCCCATTTTCTTGATAATATTCAACTCATAGTTCAAGCGATCTTCCATACCCGGAGTAGTACGGCTGAAACGCTTACTCATGCCCTCACGGGTAAGGAATTTAAGGTAATCGAAATCAGTCTCAAAATTTGAGGGCCTGGGAAAGCTAGGCAGTTTCACATCCTTACCCGATGTATCGATCATCAAATTACAGCGCTCAGCAACAAGTGCGGTATTAGATATCGCCTCGGGCAGGTCTTCAAATATTCTTGCCATCTCTCTTGGTGATCTAAAGTAAACCTGATGGCTCTCGAATTTCAAACGCTCGCGATCGGTCAGGGTCTTCTTCGTGCCGATACAAAGCAGAACGTCATGCGCTTTGTGATCATCCCGGTCAAGATAATGACAATCATTCGTGGCGACAATCGGCACATCAAACTCGTGGGCGAGTCTGATCAATTCATCGTTCACCTTGGCTTCAGTGCGCAGGCCAAGCCTCATTAACTCAAGATGAAAATTCTCTGGACCGAATATGTCGATGTATTCGGCAAGTGCTCGGCGCGCGCCTTCGGGATCGCCCATGGCGATACGGTAAGGAACCTCGCCCTTAAAACAACCAGAAAGCCCGATCAATCCTTTGCAATGCTGAGACAGAAGCTCTTTATCAATGCGTGGCTTATAATAGAATCCCTCAAGGTAAGCAGATGAAGATAGTCTTATCAGATTCTTGTAGCCGGTTTCATTTTCACAGAGCAGCGTGAGATGAAAAGAGCTCTCGGGTACACGCATATCTCTTGATTGATCACGCCGGGATTTGGGTGCAACATATGTTTCAATTCCGATTATTGGTTTGATCCCAGCCTTGTGGGCACTCTTATAGAACTCGATGGCACCGAACAGATTGCCATGGTCGGTTATTGCCAGTGCAGGCATTTCATACTTAGCCGCACGCTCGGTGAGCCGGTTTATCTTCATCGCTCCGTCGAGCAACGAGTATTCAGTATGGTTATGCAAATGGATGAAGTTCATAGTATTGGTTTTACCTTTTTTCTAGACTTAAACCTCGTTGAGATTCCCAGTCACTTTCCCAGGTTGGATTGCCCTAGCGGCACATTCAATGGATTGGCACAATAGATCTCTTTGCAGCGAGGGCAGAGCATGAACTCAAATTCCCTGTATACCTCTTCGTTTATCAAATCTTCGGGATAAGACTTCAATTTCTCAAATTCCTTGGACCAGTCAACTTTCTCATCTTTGATTTTTATAACGCCGTCAAAATCAGCAGAGACTTTTATCAAGAGGCTATAGAATAGATCGCCAGGCTGTATGGTTCGGCGGCACCGACTACAAACCTGAGTAGAAGCAGTCATGTCCTAAAGCGCCGGTATCCGAACATGCTAAGCTAAGACCTTAAGAACCTGTTTACAGATCTCCTTCAAGGTTTCAAAAACACCAATTCCCTGGGAAGCAACTGCTTCAAAAATGCGATATTCATTCCTGACATTCAGGATATTCTGTAATTCGTCAACCGAGGTGATATTGGGTAGATCTCGCTTGTTATATTGCATCACCAATGGTACTCTCTCCAGGGATAGATTATGTGCCTTCAGGTTGTCCTGAAGGTTATCAAATGATTCGATATTTTCGTCAAATCGCTCGATCTGTGAATCGGCAACGAATACGATGCCGTCTACGCCTTTGAGGATCAATTTCCGCGAAGCGTTATAGAAAACCTGTCCGGGAACCGTATAGAGGTGAAATCGCGTGTTGAACCCTTTTATCGTACCAAGATCAACCGGCAGAAAGTCAAAGAATAAGGTGCGATCGAGCTCGGTTGCGAGGCTTATCAGCTTTCCTTTAATCGAAGGGTTCAGTTTAGAATACACATACTTGATATTCGTTGTTTTCCCACCTAAACCCGGGCCGTAATAAACAATCTTAGAATTTATCTCGCGTGACGCATAATTGATAAGTGCCATGTTCCTCTATTCTAAAATCACAGTGTATAATTCTCTAAAAAACATCTTTAAGCTCCAAAGAGCCTGTCTATTTCTTCCTCGGCCATGCGCGTGAATTCGTCGTCGATTTCTTTCTTGGGTTCGGTCTCTTTTTCCACCTTGCTGAAAATACCATTGAAAGTCCTCTCTAGTTCAGCAACCGTGCTCTTCGTCTTCACCCTGACTAGCCCGAGAGTTGTTCTATTGTCGAATATCACGGCAAGGATAATACGGCCCGCGACCAAACTCACATACAAATTCTCTTTGTCCCCCTGGTGAAAGAGCGTCGAGAATTCCTTCTCGCCGATGAGCAAGGCGAGCTGGCTGGTTGCCGCAAAATCAGCCGCCGAGAGCGTGGCAAACGAAGACGTGTCCATCTTGCTGGTGTCGCCGGTTGAAGTGATGAGCTGACCTTCGCGATCGATAAGCAGTATTGTCCTGGCGTGGGTTCCCTGCAGGAGTCGATTCATCGCGTCATTTATTGACCAAAAATCTTCCTCAAAGATATTTATCTGCCCCTGCATTGAGCTATTATAGATATTATCGTCCAAAAGTCAAGATGAAATTGTAACGTATCACCTTGACTTCCTTAGTAAATTGAACACAATCTAATTATGTAATTCCAACTGAAAATTATAGAAATAATATAAAAAATACTGTGCTACAAAACCTGAAATTCATTCAGTTTTTTATTTTTGGCTCATCAGTAGAAAAGAAACAAAGAAAAGATAGCGATATTGACATTGCACTACTTGTAAATTGAAAGTAAACAAAGAATTCCTCAGCCTATCGAATGAAGCTTAATGCGGATTTAACGAAATGAACGGAGAGGAGGTAGATCCTGTAATTTGTGAATCTTACAAATTCACTTTTGCGGGCCCAAGTTTTCGAAAGGGGTTAATTAATCAATGAAAAAGATAAGGGCGTTATTCCAAGCATATTCAATGGGACTGTGTTGTGGCTATAAGAAAGGTCTTGAGTTACATTCAAGATATTTAAAGAAAGAAATCAAGGAAGTATCGTTTGGATATAAAACTTGTCGAAAGTTCAGTCAATATAGAAGC
>JBAUFP010000013.1:0-3168 GCA_049679205.1 bacterium
ATCGACTGGACCGCAACCATCGCCTCGATGAACATCCTGGGTGAAGTCGCCAAGAAGATCGCCACGTACGATACGGAACTGATCGTCCCCAACACGTGGTCCGTGGTCTACACCGTATCAAAGGAAGTGGTGAAGGAATCCTTTGTCAGCGAGGGGCGACCCGAGAAGTTTAAAGAAGACTATGTGCGCTACGTAACCGAAGCCCAGTTCGGATTTGCCGCCGCGGTTAACGGCATCATGATACGCGAGAAACCCGCCACAAATTTCTTCATTGGCAAATTCTGGGCTGAATCGCTGATCATGGCCGAGACCGGCGCCCAAACTGGAGCCTTCCAGATTGCGGGCACGGATTCAGTACTGCAGCTGCCATTCTTTGTCACCGCCTGTGACTACACACTCATGGGCGAAGAATTATACGCAGCCAGTGCTTATTTGTCCCGCGAACCAGTATTGCTTGGGTCATTAAAGGCTCAGGATTATGGTAAACTGATCGCACTCATCGCCCTCAGCGGATTTACCATCCTGGCATTCTTAGGGATTAACCTACTCCCGCTGCTAGCTGTGCAATAGTCACAATCGCGCCAACCCAGTTGACACATCCTCTTTTTTTCGTATAATAAGCGGTGACATTTTTGTTAGTTTTTCTCAGTCTCCTTCCCCCAAGTGACATAAAAGCTGCCGATAAACCAAATGACGCCGGTTCCACAATTACTCTCAGTTGGATTCTCTCGGCTGACGACAGGTCAATTGATGGTTACACAATACTGAGACGGGAAATAACTGATATGGATTTTGAGAAAATTGGCTCGACAGCACGCGGCGTGGATGCTTTCGAGGACGAGAGTGCACAAGATGGTACCCAGTATGAATACGTCGTGGCCGCAGTCAAGGAAAGTGAATCATTCTACTCAGAACCGAGTACTCCGGTTATATCATCGCCACAGGTGTTCCACACTGGACGCATAAATGTGCTCGTGGCCATTACTGTCTTTACCGTAATGCTCGCTTATTTCGTGGCCAAGGCACGCTCCGGCAAAGGCCTCTTCATCCGGAAGATCGCTGGACTGGCCGCGGTCGAAGAGGCCGTGGGTCGAGCAACCGAAATGGGCAAGCCAATTCTCTACGTACCAGGCCTGGGCGATATTGACTGGACCGCGACTATCGCATCGATGAACATCCTGGGTGAAGTTGCCAAAAAAATCGCCCTCTACGACACGGCACTGATCGTTCCCAATCGATGGTCAGTCACCTATACCGTTTCCAAAGAGGTGGTCAAGGAAGCATTTGTTTCTGAAGGCAGACCGGAAAAATTCAAGGAAGACTACGTACGCTATCTAACCGAAGCCCAGTTTGGATTCGCCGCGGCCGTTAACGGTATAATGATGCGTGAAAAACCGGCCACCAACTTCTTTATTGGCCGCTTCTGGGCCGAATCACTGATCATGGCCGAAACCGGTGCCCAAGCTGGATCATTCCAGATAGCCGGCACTGATTCGGTGCTGCAACTGCCTTTTTTTGTCACCGCGTGTGACTACACCCTTATGGGTGAAGAACTATACGCAGCCAGTGCCTATCTATCACGAGAACCATTACTGCTCGGTTCATTAAAGGCACAAGATTACGGTAAGTTGATCGTCCTAGTAATATTGCTTTTATTCACAATGATTTCATTTCTAAACATTAATCTAATCCCATTCCTGAGGGTGCAATGAAAAGAAGAATACCACTTACCATATGCTTGGTAATGGGGATATTAATGATTATTCAGTTCTTCATTCCCCATCCTGTGTCTTTGGAATTCAGCAGCGTGCTATACAAGTGGGTGATCGTTCTTATGGCCTTTGCCCTAATTTTGGCGATTGGCAACCTCATAAGACACCATACCTACAAAATACGTAAAAGAAAAGAAGACTGGCCCTACAGTATAGTCACATTATTCGGTATGACCGCCATGGCCGCGATCGGACTGATCTGGGGTATTGCCCCTGATTCGCTTTACCAGCGGATATTCTTGAATGTTCTTGCTCCGCTCGGTGGAACCATGTTTGCCCTTCTTGCTTACTACATGGCATCGGCTGCCTATCGTGCATTCCGCGCGCGCAGCCTTGAGGCAACGCTACTCCTGATATCAGCATTCATCGTGATGATAGGTTTCATGCCTTTTGGTCAGTACGTACACGGTAGATTTCCCGCCTTTGCCGAATGGATCATGCAAGTCCCCAACATGGCATCTCAGCGCGGTATCCTCCTGGGTATCGCATTTGGTTCTATAGCTACAGCATTGAAGATCATTCTGGGCATCGAACGCTCATGGCTGGGGGGTAAGGAATGAAGTGGTATGACCGGATCACCAAAATCGACCGCCGCATAATCTATACTCTCCTTACCGGTCTGGTCATCCTGCCGTTTTTTGTCAAAGTAACCATTCCGCAAAACATAATGCCACAAACCAAGAGGCTTTTTGATTTCATTGAATCCATACCCCAAGATGACAAAGCGGTTATGATATCCTTTGACTACTCGCCTCAAACCCAGCCTGAATGCCATCCCATGGCTAAGGCATTACTGCGTCACTGTTTTTCTCGAGGTCTTCCAGTCGTTGGTCTCTCATTCGATGTTCAAGCACCAGGGCTCGCGGTCGATGCCCTGACCACGATAGTTCACGAATTCGACAGTCTCGCAACGAGCAAAGAAGATTCTCTAATTTATGGAGTAGACTATGTGTACCTCGGGTGGAAGTCGGGTAGAATCGCTGCGCAACTGGACATGGGCGAATCAATCGCAGGTGTTTTCCCACGTGATTATTACGGCAATTCAATCGACTCTTTCCCATTGATGAATAATGTGAGAAACTACAAGAACGTCGCGATCGTTGTGATCCTGGCTTCGGCTGATTATCCGCTGGATTGGATACGTTACGCACAGACCCGCTACGGGGTCAACGTTGCTGCTGGATTAACCGCGGTTATGGCTCCCAAATACTATCCCTTCATCCAGACCGGCCAGGTTTCCGGTCTTATGTCGGGCATGAAGGGCGCAGCCGAATACGAGAAATTAGTACTCGAACATGGCTATGCACGCACCTTAGGCAATGCTGAAACTGGTATGAATTCTCAATCACTGATACACCTTTTGATCATGATCTTCATCCTTCTCGGTAATATCGGC
>JBAUFP010000014.1:0-2687 GCA_049679205.1 bacterium
CCCTCAGGCAAGGGGGTCTACGGAATGCCACCAACTGCGGCTATGGTGTCTATGGTGAGAGCTGTTCCTATGAGGGAACCGGTGTATATGGCACCAATTTTCCGGCTGCGGGATCGTACAGATAATATCAAGTCATCCTTATACACTCCCAGACATATTACCCATTTTACACCTTGTAAACGCAACAACAAATCGGCAATTTCTGCACCTAAATCTGGGTATTTCAGAACTCCAACATAAGAAATAACCAGATCCCCATCATATAGATGTGCAGATTGTATTGCCGCGTTGAGACTCTTATAATAGGTAATTGGCACTTGAGCACGCTCGATTTGTACCAGAGCTTCAGCATCGATCTTGGGCTGTAAAAAGAAATAGGCGGCGGTATCATTGGGAGACGCGCCACGACCCAGACCCATTGTGTCGGTTTTAATCCCATAGAACAAGGTAGTAGCCAGATAAGCGGGGAAGTCTAGGCCTGCAGTTTGCAAGTAATCGGTCAAGATCGTAGCTGAAGCTCCAATTTCAGGTCTTACATCAACAAATTTCACGTTTTTTGTGGTATCTCGCAAAGTATGATGATCAATAACAATCGTGGCGGGGATATTCTCCGGTAACGGATTATTTCCTACCCCGGGCTGTGTATCAACCAAAGCAAGGGGAATTATTGTGTGAAATTCATTAAGATCTATCTTATGGAGAGGATGATCCAGATATCGGACCAGTGCTTTGTTCTCAGACCGCCCAATAATGCCGCGATACCCTATCCACGCCTCAATTCCAAACATCTCAGTAACCAAGTAACGCAAACCTACCGCCGCAGCAATTGCATCGGGATCAGGATCGTTATGAGGGATGATTAATAGCTGTGAGTGGTCATTGAGGATTATCTGAAGTTTATCGAGATGATCTGTCATCTGCATAAGTATACAGCACATGAATAGAAGCTAAATATAATATTTTATATACGTTTGGTTTGATCTATAGAATGATTTGGGTTTACTTCGATGCGTCATTCAAAGTTAGGGATCGCATAAATAAATAATGGTCAAATTTTTTGGTTAGGGCTTGCAAGAATATGTATAAAAATTCTATACATTACGAGAAATTCACACTCATTTTTGACAAAGATTCAATCGATATTCGACAGATAAATTGTATATTCAATCAGTCCTGATTTGACACCATAAATCGTATGACAATGGTTGTCAAAATATGCTCCATCATCACATAGTTTTGAATAGGATATCTAAAGTTTTGTTTCTAATTGATAAACATGATGATCAGACCGGAGTTTTTGAAAAGATGTGGATAAAGATACCCCTAACCATTCTTGCCCTCGCTGCTATTTTAATATTTGCAATTGTTGCCTTGAATGTTCTTCGCTTTGAGAGGGAAAGTTCAGATTTGGTTGAGGAGCTTCTATCAGAAAGCCAGCAACCTTCACCAGAAGTTTTTAGCTATGACGATCTAAATAGTCTTCCGGAACCTGTTCAAAGGTATCTAAAAAAGGTCATCCCAAAGGGTCAACCTTATGGGAAAACAGTTTACCTGCGCCAGAGAGGTGAATTCCGCTTGGGTGATGAGACTGCTCGTTGGAAATCTTTCAAAGCAACACAATATATCACTATTGACCCTCCAGGATTTATATGGGATGGAAGTATAGAGATGTTTCCGTTCATTCCGGTGAAAGTAGTCGACATGTATAAAGCAGGCGAAGGTGCATTGACTTAATCAAGGAGGTCCAAAATGGAACGAAAATTTGGCTACTACATTTTCCTGGGACTATTTATCGGAGCTTTTCTTGGGGTGGGATTGGGGGCAGCGATCGGGAATACCGCCCTCGGAGTCGGGCTCGGTGCACTCGGTGGTGTGTTCATAGGGTGGTTCGCTGCTGCAGCTGCTCTTCAAGTCCGAAAGGGAAAAGAGTAAGACAAGTGAGTACTAGCTGACATACCGCTAGTGTGCAGAGCTCATATGGCGCAGAGTCGCCGGCCAGCAATGCGTGCAGGCGACGGCCCTCCGCGAACCGATGAAGACAATAGCAGCAGTGGAAGTGTTTCAGTCCATGCAGGCAACCACAATACTCCCAGTAGACTATCGCCAACAAGCCACCCTCGACTTGTCGAAGAGTAAGAAAGCGATTGTTTGCGCAATTGCCTCTGGCATCGTATTGCTCATTGCCGTTGCCCGGTTGCTCGTGCAATTTACTCGTTATCTTCGCCCTACTGCATTGGAAGGCATAAGGTTCAGCAACATTCTGACCATAACCCCCGATGGAAAACCATCTATCGTGCTACCGATTGTTGACGGAGTTGTCGCGCTTGTCTTGATGATGCTTATCCATGAACTTGTGCATGGTCTGTTTTTCTGGTGGTTCGCGGGCCAACGCCCCACGTTTGGCATCAAGGGTTTATACGTTTATGCGGCAGTGTCACCAGAGGTCTATTTTCCTCGCAACCAATATCTCATTGTTGGGATAGCCCCCCTTGTGCTACTTACACTTGTAGGACTGTTGTTGATGCTGATCGTACCAGTTGTCGCTGTTCCTATCCTCAGTCTCTCTATCGCTTTCAACGCGGCAGGCGCGGCGGGTGATTTGGTAATGGCTGTTCGACTCTTATCCTATTCACCCGATACCTTGATGCAAGATAGTGACACGGGTGTAGTTGTATATGGGCCTGCGT
>JBAUFP010000015.1:0-6024 GCA_049679205.1 bacterium
GTGAAGAAAAGTGGTACTCTTGCTTTGTTCGAAGAATTATGCCAAAGGCTGTCGATCATCGTGAAGTATGACCGGTTCTTCGGCAAGGGAGGCTATTGCCGACTCAGGGACAAATCATATTTTATCATAAACGAGAGGCTTTCAAGTGATGCAAAGGAACAGATTTTCATCAAGGAAATGCATTCAATGGATATGCAAAATGCTACGCTACCGTCAAAACTACGCGAGCTCTTCGATAAGAAGTGTTTATAATAAAACCAAAATAAATCCCTCTTGAGAAACAGTGAAAAAACTACCTTTCATCTCGTATCTCACCGACTAACTCTTCGATTAAATCCTCAAGGGTAACAATACCCATCTGACGATTCTCTTCGTCGGTTACGATTGCCAGATGTTCTCCTTTTTGCTTCATAATCAAAAAGAATGTCATGCAGCGTTCATCTATTTTCACAAAAAAGGGATCCCTAAGAGTAATCTGTTCGGAATACAGGTAGTCTTTTATATTGAAAATACCGATGATGTTGTTCCTCCTCCTCTCATATACCGGGATTCTTGTATAAATACGTCCGCCCGATTTGGCAATAGTTTCCAGCTCGTGCCCTTTTGCGCAAACGAAAGTAGCATTCAGTGGAATCATGACGTCGCCCACCCGTCGCTTCGAAAAATTGAAGAGACGGGAAGCTAGTTTACTCGCTTCCTCCTCATATTCACCCATCGCATGCACAATATCCAAACGCTGAATCGCGTATGGTTTGGTTCCGCTCCGGAACAGTGCGGCAAGGTGTTTTGCGATATTGGCGTATAGCCAGACAACGGGATATGTGAATATTTCGATGTAGTAGATCACGCTCGACAGTGTAACCATGGTGCTCACCGGGTGTGACAGGGCAATGGATTTCGGCACAAACTGACCAAAGAACATGGCAAACAATGATAACGTGATGGTGGAAACGACAACTCCGTTTTCACCCATCAGGTCAACAAAGAACGCCGCATATAACGTCGAAGCCACCACGATTATGAAATTCTCGCAGACACTGATCGTCGAGAAGAATCTCTCCGGCGCCTCAAGGAATCTGTAGAGACGTATTGCCCATCTCTTCTTCTCACGCTTCGCCTTGAGTATTTTTATTTTTTCGATACTAACGAGACCGGTTTCGCTTGCCGTGAAAACGCCTATGCTTAACGACAATAATAGCGGAATCAGGAATTCTATCATATTACCCTAACCAACACCTTTTCGATAATGCGATCATGTATTTCCTCAATCGTTAGCTCAATATTCGCCAACTGTATTTTGTCCCTTTCATTGGGTATTTTTCCAAAGTGGCTTAGCACATAGCCGGCTAATCTCTCGCCTTCCTCGGCAAAGGGTTCTATCCGCAGGATACGGGATAATTCACCGATTGTTATGTCACCTTCGAATAGAAATGTATCCGCCGAAAGCTTCTCATAGGGCAGATCAGACACCTCATCATACTCATCGATGATTTCACCGAATAATGATTCCAGAATATCCTCGAGGGTCACGATACCGGTGAAATTACCGTACTCATCAACAACAATGCTTATGTGAATACCTTTTTTTCGGAACTCACCCAGGAGATTGTCCAGGTGTTTAGTTTCGGGAACAACGTAGAGTTCACGCATCAGTTCTTTAATAACCTTCGGACCGCCCGTGCTTATTTGATTCATGAAGAGATCCTTCGCATATAGGATCCCAATCACTTCATCATGCTCATCAAAAACGCAAATCCTAGTGTGTTTTTGCGTTTTGATGATTTCTTGGGCGTCATCTATGCTGGCCGTCACCGGCACCCCAACTACCTTCTGTCTTGGCGTCATCACCTGGCTCACAGTCATTTTGCCGAAATTCAATATCTGAAAACCGAATTCCTCCTCACCCTCGTCCAAGACCCTCAACTGTTTTGCTTCACTCAGCATGAGCTTTATCTCTTTGTCGGATATGGTATCGGTTCGGCGCGTTGTCTGCGGTCCCAATACACGTTGCATAAATCTTTCCATGGTCCGCGAAACAGGACTGAAAAATAGGGAGACGTACTCAATGTATTTCCCAAAGCGCAACGCCAGTCTTTCGGCATTTGAAATCGCGATGGTCTTGGGTGCAATCTCACCGAACACAAGTATCAATGACGTCATTGCAATGAATTCGATAATGAATGCCATAGTGGCATCCAGATGGTATTGCTGAATCAGCTGGATCAATATCACAGCACCAACTGACGAAGCGCCTACATTCACCAAGAGATTGGCGAGGAGTATGGCTGCCAGAGTCTTGCCGGGCTCTCTCTTTATTTTTTCGAGTGTGTCCGCACCAACCCGCTTTTCAAACAACAGAGTCTTGATACGGAAGCGAGATATGGAGAAAATGGCGGCTTCCATCCCGGAGAAGAAAGCACTAAACCCGAGGAAAATGACGATTATGAAGGAATAAATCAGAAGATTAGTCATTCGAAAGATATCCCTGACACTTCTTCTTCATTAATCTGTCTTCTCTTTTGCTGTTATGATCATAACCGATAGCGTGAAGGAGCCCGTGGAGAATGTAGTAGTGCAGTTCGTAAGCATCTCTTGCCTGGTTCTCAGATATGTATATCTCAGCAACTTCTCCAAGATTAAACGAGATGACATTCGTGGTTTTCTTCTTCTTGAAATAGGTCTCATTTAACCGTTGTAGATAGACGTCGTCAGCGAGAATCACATTCACCGTCTCGAATCCTTTCTTCTCGCTGGTCAGCGCCTTTCTTATTAGCCTACGGACCTCCTCCTTCTTTGCACGCGTCCGACCGCCGGTAGTGTAGATGTTAATTCTCATGAAGAAATGGAGAGTGGATTTATGCGTTTACTTATTTTTCGGTTCGCCACTCGCTACGCGCTTATTGGCCTGTTCGTAATCGACCCGGGGATGAAATACCCCGGTGAGGATCGGCATGAAAGCAGTTTTTACTTGTTCCAGATCGTGACGTGTTATCGGGCAGTCGTCTAGCTGCCCATCATTGAATTTCCTTTCGATATTCTCTTTCACTATTTTCTGTAGCTTTGCCACAGTTATGTTCCGTTCACCCCGAGCCGCCGCCTCTACGCTATCGGCAAGCATCACGAGTGCGGTCTCCTTTGTCTTTGGTCGAGGTCCGGGATAACGATATGAATCCTGAGCCGTATCGGCCGAGTCTTCTAAAGCCTTCCGGTAGAACAATTCGATCATCGTTGTTCCATGATGCTGTTCGATGACTTCAACCACCTTTCTAGGTAGCTTCACTCTCTTCGCCATCTCAATACCGTCCTTAACGTGCGAGATTATGACGAGCGCACTCATTTGCGGTTTCAAGGCATCGTGCGGGTTTCTAATACCGATTTGATTCTCGATGAAGTACTCGGGTTTCTTCAACTTGCCTATATCATGATAGTATGCACCAATCCGGGCAAGCACCGGATCGGCCCCGATATACCTGGCACCAGCTTCGGCAAGGTTTCCTACAATGATAGAATGGTGGTACGTACCGGGTGCTTCGATCGCCATATCCTTGAAGAGGGGCAGATTCAGATTACCCAGCTCGAGCAAGGTCAAATCGGTCGTGAAATCGAACAGCCTCTCAAACAACGGCAGGAAGAGCACAAAGCTCAGGGTGACAAGAACGCTGTTTACGACGCCAGCGCCCAAAGAAAAAAGGGTTATGCCACGCTCAGCAAGATATATATCCGTAAAAAGAATTGCCGCCACGTTAGCCAAGGCCAAATACACCAAAGGACGGTAAAAGGCAAGCCGGGAATCTATGGTTTGACTCGAAAATGCGGCAACAATACCGCTAACGAAAAGAAAAGTAAAAATACCCACCGAGTTCAAAACAATGCCAAAAATCGCGGCGAATAAGAAAGCAAATAACATACCCACATAGAAATTGAAATAAAGTGCAAACAAAAAGATGAAGAACGCAACCGGTGTTAAATACACAACATTAGCGGCATAAGTTATTTTACCAATAATAAGATAAGCGGCTGACAACAGGGCAACGAAATAGAGATTCTTGCCCGTGAACAACTTTGACCGTGTTGTGCTATCGAACTTAAACAGCAGGAAGAAAACCGCCAAATAAAGGATATTGCGGAAGAGCAAACTCTTGGCTATTTCCCATGTCCCGATCGATATGTAGGTGCTCTCCAGAGCCAGAATCTTCTCCATCATGCCCGCGTCGACCCGTTTGTGTTTTTCAGCAATAATCTCTCCACGTAGAATCTTCCCTTTTGTTTTCGGTACATTCTCAAACACTCCATCGATCCGCTCCTCGGTTCTTTCTTTATTGAACGTTATGTTCGGCGCGATGAAGAATTGCACGAGACTGCGGTATTCAGCCCGCTGCCCCATAGCCACGATGTTTTCTGCTTCATCTACCGAGTAAAGCCGGTCAAGCGATTCCACTGTTTCCTGGATACCACTAGTTATCGCTATGATACGGTAATCCGCACTTTTCAGATCGACAATGCCCTTAGCATAGACTTCAGCAAGACTGTTACGCAGCCGAAGGAAGATCCGCTTATGGTTATTCCGCAATAGATACGCGATGACCCCTTTATTCAAGGCATACTGCCTTTGCACGAGGTGGATAATGGAATCCCGGCTCACCGGCAAGTTGCGCATCGAATCGATTACGCGCTCCAGGCCATCAATATTCGAAGTAACCTCACTCAACACAGCATTATCAAGTTCGAAAACAGGTGGAATTCTACGCGCAATCTCTTCACGTTCCCCGGCTAAGGTTTGTTCGTCCTTGGGAATGAAGAAATCATAGGGGGCGATAATGTTATAGGGTGCGATCTCGCCGGTTGCGATATCGTATCTTTGGGGCATCGCGGGAGGCGGGAAAATAATATTCAGAAGCAGAATCGCACCGATGAAGATAAGCAGTTTACGTTGTATTCTTAGCCTCATACGCCTTGATTATTTTTTGTACCAGGTGATGCCTGATCACATCTTTTTCACTCAGGTATGAGAATTCAATACCGCTGATATTCTTGAGCAGGTGTTGTATTTCGATCAAACCCGAAAAAACATTGGGTGGCAGGTCAACTTGTGTGATATCTCCGGTTACAACTACCTTTGAACGCCAACCCATACGGGTCAAGAACATCTTCATCTGCATCCCGGTTGTATTCTGCGCCTCGTCTAATATAATAAATGAATCATTCAGGGTTCTACCTCTCATGTAGGCAAGCGGTGCAACTTCAATGGTTTTCATGTCGAGATAACGCCGGATACGGTCATAGGGCAGAAAGTCGTTGAGCGCGTCGTAGAGAGGTCGCAGATACGGGTCGACTTTTTCTTCTATCGCCCCGGGCAAAAACCCCAAAGACTCACCGGCTTCGACCGCGGGGCGTGTCAGAATAACCCGCTCGACTCTTTTCTCCATCAAGAAACATACTGCCTTGGCCACGGCCAGATACGTTTTCCCGGTGCCGGCCGGACCGATGCTTATGACAATATCATGGCGGTCAATGGCTTCCATGTATTCGCCCTGACCAGCAGACTTTGCCTTGATCAATCTCTTAGGCGTAGAAATCGATGTTACCGACTCGGGGCGGCCTACTTTGCCCTGCTCGGGCAGTTTTGTTTCGTCTGTCCCTTGCCGGAGCCGGGAGCGTACAGCTTTTTCCGCTGCTTTGACCTTCGATTCATCACCTTTGAGGTGAATAAAATCGTTTCTCATCGATACGATAATATCAAAGCGTGCTTGAATATCCTTCAAAAATTCATCTTGAAATCCAGAGACTTGTGTTGGGTCAGAACCAGATATTGGGATTGATACTTTCACTTCAACGGGAGGGGCGAATACTCAGCCCCTCCCTCGCATATTAATCATGAGGTATTACAAATTCCTGATTAGTATAAATCATATCAGGGTCACTAATTTTATCTTTGTTAGCCTCATAAATATCGGGCCATCTTTTTGCATCAGAATAGATCGAAAGGTATGATGCGATCAACCAAAGACAATCCCCTGGTATTAC
>JBAUFP010000016.1:0-7734 GCA_049679205.1 bacterium
GGCAGACTGCACAAGGAAAAGATAATAATTGTCGACTGAGGCCTGCACCATACAAGTTTCTTTCATTTTCTAAAAGATCGCGTTTCTGGTATTCTGGTAATTACCAGAATATTATTACTTCTGATCCGATAGAATTCTCTTAACTGGATATCATTGTCGTGCTATTCCGGCGACGATGAAAAAGAGGCCAACAACGGTTGTGATGCTGGAGTGGCTTAAAATCCTAAGCACCAAGTATGAATAAGTAGAAATTACAAATCACAAAACACAAATTCCAAATAAATTCACCCGGGAAGGTTACGTCACACGGTCAAGGTAACGAGGCCCGCCCCGTATAATACAGGATAGTCCATTACTATTTCAATGAGCCGTACCAGCAGATTAGTATCCATCATGCATCAGAAGTCATTGGTGTTTATTAGACGGGGCGGGCTTCGTAACCGTTAAACGCTCGACGTTGCCAGCCTAATGGGTTTGGTGCTTGAAATTTGGAGTTAAGTTAAAAGGCGTCTTCTAAATATTCGTACTTTCTTTTGTTTCTTTGTTCGGTGATTGCCAGGACGTCGAAGTGAATCTCGCTATCCAACGGTAGGTAGCGATTCTTCAGCCAGATGATTGCGGCATTACGAATCCTCCGTTGCTTGCGTTTGATCACAGAATCCTGGGGCAGACCATATTCCGCACTGCGTCGGTATTTTACTTCAACAAAACGAAAGGCTTTGTTCTTGCGCACGATAATGTCGATTTCGCCGAGTGGACAACGGAAATTGTGGTCTACGATGTTGTATTTCTTCTTTCTGAGATATTCACGCGCGAGTTCTTCACCAAATCTTCCCAGTGATGCTCTATTTGTTCTCACAGAAGCCGAAAAGATTTCCGGTGAATCGGACACGATCCATACTTCCGGATGCACTCACGGTGTAGTCTGGTCGGGTATCCCTTGTGTCTGTGGAAATGGTACTGCGGGTACGATTTGTGATATTTGCACATCATTGCATCGCGATGTACCTTTGCCAGAATCGATGCCGCAGCAATTGATATGCTCAGTGTGTCTCCCTTGGTCAAGGCAAATTGCTGGTAGGGCAATTCATCAATCTTGAGCGCGTCGATCAGTACGAACTGAGGTGGTGGAACCAGGGCTGTAATCGCGGTGTTCATGGCTGATTTAGTTGCTTCGAGTATGTTTATGGTATCGATGATTCGGGCATCGACCACGCCAAAAGCATGGTCAATTGCCGAATTGATGATTATTCCGTATAGTCGCTCGCGTTTTGCCGGCGAGAGCTTTTTCGAATCATCGATCTCAGGGTGGAAGAAATTTCTGGGTAGAATTACCGCGGCGGCGACAACCGGGCCCGCGAGTGGGCCTCTGCCTGCTTCATCGACACCGGCGATGAGGTTATACTTTTTCCACAGTTTCCGGTCCGGGAGTGCCTTCACCGGCTTTTTCCTCGGTTGCTGGAGGCGGTGGAGCTTGCGCTGAGGTAGGTTCAGTTGTAGCTTCTTCCTTAACTTCCTCGGGCAATGCCCCGACTGGAGGAACCGCTTCTTTGATCTTCATTCTCTTTCCCCGACGCTGTCGCAAATAAGTCAGCTTTGCTCGACGTACCTTTCCTTTTTTCTTCACCTCGATTTTTGCGATCATTGGGGAATGCACCGGGAATATTCTCTCGATGCCGATGCCGGCGGAAACTTTGCGGACGGTGAAAGTCTTTGTGATATCACTTCCCTTTACTTTGATGACGACACCTTGAAACGGAGCTAGTCTTTCTTTGTCGCCTTCGATAATCTTCGTGTATACCTTGACCAAATCACCTGGTTTGAATTCAGGAATTTTTGCCATTCAGTACCTCCAAGAGGATCTGCAAATCTTTCTCCGAAAATATCTCTTCGTTAAGTAATTCTGGCTTTCGTGCAAGTGTTATCTCGATTGATTTTCTTCTGCGCCAATCGGCAATGCGATTATGGTCTCCGCTTCTAAGAATCGGCGGCACCTTTTTTCTCCTGAAAGCTTCCGGCCTTGTGTAGATTGGCGCCTCCAGGAGATTTCCGCCAAAGGAATCGGTGTCCGCAGAGTCTCGGTTTCCGAGCACGCCTGGTAGTAGCCTAGTTACGGATTCGATCAGTACAAGGGCACCTGTTTCACCTCCCGAAAGGACATAGTCTCCAACGGAGATTTCCATGGGATCAAAGATTTGGGTGATGCGTTCGTCGATGCCTTTATATCGACCGCAAAGAATGATGATATGCTTTTTGCGGATGAGGTCTTTGACAATTGTTTGATCGAGACGTTTCCCTTTTGGCGTAAGGTTTACGAGCAGAGATTCTGCTGTCCGTACCGATTTTATTGCCTCGGTCAGTGGTTCGGGTTTGAAGACCATACCCGCGCCGCCCCCGAATTGATAATCATCCACGACTCGGTCTGAAGCGAAATCACGGGGGTTGATGATGTTGATGCGCAAAATGCCCTTCGCACGAGCAACGCGGAGCATGCCACATGAGAGCGGGCCCTCAAAGAATTCTGGGAAGATCGAAATGACATCAAACTTCATGGGGTCTGTTTGCTTAATTTAGTTACTAAGCGTTTGGCGCGGTATGAAAGATAAGAAAAAGGCAAGAGACTCTTGAATTCATTATTCGATTATCTCTAGTACTGTACGCTTTCCTTGCTTCATCGCAGCAGCGGTGATGATCGTTCTGATTGCCTTTGCAGTTCTGCCTTCTTTCCCGATTACCTTTCCCAGGTCGCCTTCGCCGACACGCAGTTCAAATATCATACTTTTTTCACCGGCAATCTCATGAACCGTGACTTTATCGGGATTGTCAACTAACGCTTTGACTATATATTCGATGAGTTCCTTCATGATGAACCTCCTTTTGATTTAGCAATCAACTTGGCCACAGTATTGGTCGGTTGAGCTCCTTTTGAAATCCAATACTCAATACGATCCTGGTTCAGCTGTAATTCTTTCTTTCTGGGATCGTAATGGCCTACCTTCTCTATGTACTCACCATCTCTTGCCTTTTTCGAGTCTATTACCACAACTCTGTAAACAGGTATTTTGTTTCGGCCTATTCGTGTTAGTCTAATTTTAACCATAGCTTGTCATTATAATGAAAGCCGGGTGATTGTCAATAGTGAGTGCTATGGGGTCAAATCTTGACCTTTGACAAATTTCTGTCTTTCAAAAGTATGTGGACTGGCTGTTATGGCTGGACCGGTAATCTCGTGGAGGAAGAGGCGTCAGGGGATTATTGTCAATTGTCAAGATTTGACCCCATTTTGGACGAAAAAATACCCGTAAGAACTTTCCAGGGCACTGAGTCTGGGTTACTCTTTGAAAGGAGGTGATCCAGCCGCACGTTCCCGTACGGCTACCTTGTTACGACTTAGCCCCAGTCATCCACCCTACCTTGGGCCCTCACGAGGAGAGACTTCAGGTATTGTGGACTTCCATGGCTTGACGGGCGGTGTGTACAAGACCCGAGAACGTATTCACCGCAGCGTGCTGATCTGCGATTACTAGCGATTCCGCCTTCATGAGGGCGAATTGCAGCCCTCAATCCGAACCGTGCCTATCTTTGTAGGATCTGCTCCACCTTTCGGTTTGGCTTCCCGCTGTAATAGGCACTGTAGGACGTGTGTAGCCCTGGGTATAAAGACCATGATGACTTGACATCATCCCCACCTTCCTCCACATTATCTGCGGCAGTCCTCTTAGAGTGCCTTCATCCGAAGACAAAATGGCAACTAAAAGCAGGGGTTGCGCTCGTTACAGGACTTAACCTAACACCTCACGGCACGAGCTGACGACAGCCATGCAGCACCTGTGCTGACTTCTCACCAAAGGTGAGATCCGTTGCCTTTCGGCTCTGTACTATCAGCATGTCAAACCCAGGTAAGGTTCTTCGCGTTGCCTCGAATTAAACCACATCCTCCACCGCTTGTGCGGGTCCCCGTCAATTCCTTTGAGTTTCACCCTTGCGAGCATACTCCCCAGGCGGTGCACTTAACAGGTTACCTACGGCACACACTATTGCTAGCATATGCCAAGTGCACATCGTTTATGGCTGGGACTACCGGGGTATCTAATCCCGTTCGCTCCCCCAGCTTTCGTGTTTCAGTGTCAGGACCATTCAATCTTAATCCGAAGATCTGAACTGAATGACTCTTCTTACGAAGAACATCCTAGAGAGCCGCCTTCGCCATCGGCATTCCTCGCGATATCCACGCATTCTACCGCTACACCGCGAGTTCCACTCTCCCCTAATGTCCTCTATCCTGATAGTTTCAAATGCAGTTCAACCGTTGAGCGGTTGGATTTCACATCTGACCCATCAGGACACCTACACACCCTTTACGCCCAGTGATTCCGGACAACGCTTGCCTCCTCCGTTTTACCGCGGCTGCTGGCACGGAGTTAGCCGAGGCTTCCTCGAGGGGTACCGTCATTATCGTCCCCCTCAACAAAGGTTTACATCCCGAAGGACGTCATCCCTTACGCGGCGTCGCTGGGTCAGGCTTTCGCCCATTGCCCAAATTTCTAGACTGCTGCCTCCCGTAGGAGTTGGGACCGTGTCTCAGTTCCCATGTGGGGGGTCATGCTCTCACACCCCCTACCCGTCATTGCCTTGGTGAGCAGTCACCTCACCAACAAGCTGATAGGGTAAAAGCCCCTCTCAGAGCGGCCGAAGCCTTTCATCTTAAAACTTATGTTTTAGGATAATATGGAGAATTATCCCGCCTTTCGGCGGGTTTTGCTCCACTCTGGGGTAGGTTACTTTTATATTACTCACCCGTTCGCCACTAGCGCTATTCTGTATTGCTACAAAATAGCAACCCGTTCGACTTGCATGTCTAAGACACGCCGCCAGCGTTAGTCCTGAGCCAGGATCAAACCCTCCATATAAGTGAATATAGAAGGAATTTAGATCTAGACTCAATGCCCTGGAAAATTCTTACGGGTAATTTTTCAAAGACCGATTTAGTACGACTCTAACATATTATTATAATCGAAATAAGGAAGTTGTCAAGGGCTTAGACAGTACCTCCCGACGGTACTATTGTGTGCTCTTTGCTCGTTAGGCGCATGTCGGGACTGACGACGCAATTCTTACCAATCGTAAGCCCGGACTCAATTACGGCTTGCTTGCCGATGATAGATATACCGGTCGACAGATAATCCGGAAATTTCTTATTAGTCACAAGCTCCCCGCTGCCGATGCTAACCGATTCACCGATGTTCACCTGTTTGTCGATGATGCAGCCTTGAACAAGAGATTTTGTGCCGATTGATGAATCATGAAAGATCACAGAATCGATTATGCGCGCTTTCTTTGCTACCCTGACACCGGGTGATAGAATGGAATTCCTAACTTCGCCTTCGATGATACAACCCCGCGCTATGAGCGAATTACTGATTGTTGCGTTGCGTCTGATGTAGGCAGAAGGACGATCGCCGACCTCGCCCTTGGCCGAGAGGTTCGTTTTAATGCCCCAGTCTTTCATCTCTAATCCAGATTGAGGATTGAGCATATCCATGTTGGTACTCCAGTAAGAATGAATGGTTCCGACGTCTCGCCAGTAACCGGCAAAGATAAAGCCATAGACTCGATTTCTCTGTAGCATTCGTGGTATGACATCTTTGGCAAAATCGACACCACCTTTTTTCGCTGCTTCGGTCATGGTTTTCGTCAGCGGTTCCTTGTTAAAAACATATATACCCATTGATGCAAGATTCGATTTCGCCGTCTTTGGTTTTTCTACCCAGCCATTGATTCTCCCTGTTTCATCGATTTCCGCAATGCCAAAGTGTCGCACGCTCTCATGGGGTACCTGGACGAGGCTTATTGTAGCATCGGCGTTTCGTGCGCGGTGAAACGCAATGATTTTTCTGTAATCCATAGAATATATGTGATCACCAGAGACAATAAGGACCAGGTCGGGAGAATAGTCATCAATAAATCCAAGGTTCTGGTAAATAGCATCGGATGTGCCCTTGTACCAGTCGGAGATTTCCTCTCCGGTTTTTGGCGGTAACACTTCAACGATTCTTGTGCGGCCGAAGAGATCCCAGGGCCGGCCGCCATCTATATGTTCCATCAAAGAAAGTGGTTTGTATTGAGTGAGTACACCCGCGACGTCAATGCCCGAATTCGCAATATTGCTTAGAGTGAAATCGATTATCCGGTATATCGCTCCGAAAGGAAGCGCGGGTTTGGCGCGTTTGCGGACTAGAATATTCAGCCGGGTACCTACACCTCCAGCCAGCAGCATGGCAATGATGTTCTTTTTCATCGCAGGGTGCTCCCGGGATCGATGTGCTTTTGTGTAATCCGTGCTCCCGAATAGATTGCCGTGTTTGCGCCAATCTCTGTTCCGTCGGTGACAAGAGTATTCCGTCCAAGCAGCGTGACCCCGGAGTCCAATAGATCTTTAAATTCCCGCGAGGGAGCATCATCACCGAATCCGCCGATGACACATTCGTTACCTACGTTAGTGTCCTTATCGCAGATCACTCTTTTCAACTTTGAATTCCGGCCGATTGATGTATCGTGGAAGATTATCGAATCATATACTTCAGCACCCGCGGCGATAACGACCCCGGGTGAGAGCAGTGAGTTTCTGACTTTACCTTCGACAACGCATCCTTCGCTCACTACTGTATTTGCGACCCGTCCGTCAACATATGCGGGCAGGCGGTCAGCACGCGCGGATCGCTCCATCAGGTTGGTTCGGATTTGCCAGTCATTCAGGGCCACCTTGCCTTTGATCATGTCCATGTTGGTGTTGTAGTAAGAATCAACCGTGCGCGCATATGCCCAGTAGCCGGGGAATTTGTATCCAAACAAGCGGCATTTGGATACCAGGCTGGTTATGATATCGAGTCCAAACTCATGAGATTCTTCCGCAGCGTTTGCCCGCAGGGCGTCGATAATGAAATCTGTCCGGAAAAGGTACAGGGTCATGGAAACCCAGTCGGAGGGGGGCGTTTCGGGTTTTTCCTGATAGTCAAGAATCCTGCCGTTGCGGTTCATTACCCCGTAACCGAATCTTGATGATTTTTTCTTTCGGCGGGTAAAGCACACCGTCGCATCAGCCTTGTTGTCGATGTGGAATTTGATGAAGGGCCGGTAATCCATGCGGTAGACGTGGTCAGCCGATAGGATCAATAGGTGTTCGTGCTTGAAGTGTTCGATATAGGATATATTCTGGTAAACCGCATCCGCGGTACCTTTATACCAATCCGATGCTTTGAAGCCACGGTAAGGGGGCAGCATCCGTATATCACGACTGCGCCCCACAAAATCCCAATGTTCGCCAGTACCGATGTGCCGTACCAGGGCATAGGGACGGTATTGGGACAGCACACCAACGTTGCTGATGCCCGCATGCATTAAATTGCTGAGCACAAAATCGATGATACGGTAGGTGCCGAAGACCGGCAGGGCTGATTTCGGTCTCATCTCGGTGAGGCAAAGTAGTTCATCGACCCGACCACCCGCGAGTACCATTGCGAGGACGCTACTCATGCTGGATTATAAGAGGAAAACAAGCGATGTCAATACAACAACCCTGTGGATATCAAACTCGAAATCCGAATATCGAAATACGAAACAAATACAAAATTCAAATTTTCAAATGTTCTAAACATCATTGACTCTTCTGTAATATTGCGCCAAAAATATTCATCAATTCTGTAGCTTCTCCCACCAAATCTTTTCGCGTCTCTT
>JBAUFP010000017.1:0-2449 GCA_049679205.1 bacterium
GTTTCGAACTGGGCATGTATGAGGGCAACTTTAACCAAAGGCGGCATATGATTCTCCCGATTGAAGAATTCTTCGAGATTTGCCATACCGGCTAAAATCTGCTCGGGGGGAGGTGGCACAAAATGCGCCTCAAAAACGTTGGCACCGGCTGGGCCGATCCAGTTTTGCGTTCTACGGAATTCACCTGGTGCCTTCTTACTGCCCCGCGTGCCATGGATGAGGATCCGGTGGATCTCCCTAAACAACTGCGCATTAGCCCGGGCTGCATCAAGATGTTTGACACCATATTCCAAGGCTTTGATATAATTAACAACTTCTTTAACTTGCTTAATATCATCCCTGGGCTTCATGTCGGCTTCGAATTCAAGTACTCCTTCAAGTGATGCCTGGGTTCCTTCGATCTGCGAACTCAAAAGCGCTTCCTTCTTCACATACATGGCAATAAATAGCTCGGGATTGGGCAATACCGTGACGATACCATCAAGCCGGGCAATAGCACGATCTGCCTTTGATAGCAATGTCTGCAGCTCATCATCGTATTTGATTGGCGGATCAGGGGGTAGAGGTTTGGGTATGAAAGCCCTAAACCCACCTGGCTGCTGGACAAAGACTCCGGCACGCTCACTCATAGCATGTTCTGTCATAATCCCCTATTTTTAGAGCTAAATAGCATAAATCGTATATAAGACAACATTAGTTGACTTAAATTAGGATTATGTTCTAAGTCAACTCGGCCTCCCTGCCAGGAAAAACATCTTACTTAAGTCAGTAATTGTTGACTTAAATGACATATATATGTTTAAGTCAACTTAGGTTTGCTTAAAAATTATAATCGGAATTTGGGCTTTGTCAAGCCCAATCTCATGTGGCTCCGGTTCTGTAGATACTGGATTCCCCGATTGAATCGGGGAATGACGGACCGCTGGAGGGTCGAACCATGACGCTGTTGTGCAGGTTGATGTCGCGGAGCTGAAGCCGCGGCACTTGTAGTTGTTTGATTCATCAAACAATGCCCGATGAATTGGGCAACTACAGTGGGTTTGAAAGATCAGCACCCGGCTGGTGCACATTAAGGTTGGTAGTGCACTTCCAGATACGGGATTAGATTGCCCTCTTGAATAACCTCTCGCTCCTCTTTCTTGCCAACGCTTATGGTTGTTTCAACACACTGGTACTGCCTGCTCGGCCAGAATGTGACCTCAACCTTTATCACATATTCTTGTGATTTGACTTTTTCGCCGAGTGCATTCTTCAGATCCCACACATACACATGGTGACCCATGTCAATACTTGCACCAGTTACTGCATCCACGTCAAAGAAATCCGACGACGCCTGCCATTGAGGAAGCCTACCCGGAGCACGGGCATAGCCCGTAAATCCGGATACGTAGATCGTCTTAACAAATATACCCTCTGCTGTTTCGACCCAGACCGCGGTCTGCGGCGCGAGTTCATCACGGAATCCCATGATAAAATCAATAACCACAAATGGCTTCTTATATTGAGATAGATCGAAGTTTGGTATACCTACATGCAGGTTATTGAATACGGAATCTGCAGCTGGTGTTTTTGGGTACTCGGACACCACTTTCAACCAGTCGGACATCGCCTCTTTCTGACGTGCTCGGCCGAGCTCATAACGAGCCGCGCCTTTCATGAGATCTGATGCGTTGCTTTCGATTACCATTTGAAGGTCTCTTATTGCTTGCTCACGTCTTTCCCTAAAGACATAAATCTTTGAGCCTACCTGCCCCCTCATCAATCTCAATTCCATATCCTCAGGGGCAATAGCCACGGCTTTGTCCATAACACTCAGCATCCTGAATCCCAGATCGGCCATATAGTTATGGTCCATGGAAATTCGGGGATTATATCCCTGAGCATAAATTCTCTTCAGGGCAAACGCAAGCATTTTGTAAGACTTGAGATTCAAGGTGTCGGCAGCAACCGCTCTTTCGAAAATACGCGCTGCCTCTTCGTCTTTGTTCGCTTCAAGATATGTATTACCCAATATCAGGAGCCTGGCAACATCGTTTGGATGAACTTCTATATAATCTCTTAGCTCCATAATTTCCGGACTATCTGGCGTCTTTTGTTTTTCCTGTTCATGCAGCCAATTCTCAAAATCAATTATACGATCGATATAGGTCTGGGTACGCTTCGCATCTCGAGTATCAGGAGCCTTTTCAATTACCTTATTATAGGTTTCCTTCGCCTTCCCGAATTCCCAATTCTTACGATAACCCTGGGCCAAATAGAAATATGCATCAATGTACTGCTCCTTCAGATCAATATCATTGGTCTCTTCCACAATAGCTATAACGAATTCAAGGTCAACAATTGCTTTTTCTAACTGCCCCAATGATTGGGGCACATATGTCCCCCATGAACCGCGATCAAACCTTGCCTTAATGTTTTCCGGGTCCAGGGCGATCGCTGTATCCCACAT
>JBAUFP010000018.1:0-5047 GCA_049679205.1 bacterium
ACTTTTGGGTATACAGGGGAAGGCATTCCTTCTGAGATATCTCTGTAATCTTGTGTTTTCATCACTGTCCCGCTGGCGAAGATCTCCGCAGAATCACTTGGGCTCTACGAGAGTCTAGGGACCTCGGTCAGAGGCCGGGATAATCGATTTGCGAAGCGCAAAAGTGTAAAAGTGTATGCCTGTCCCCAACGGTTTAGATGTACTCTTTTGCTGTTTCTTCTTTCCGTAACACCGTTAGTACGCCAAGCGCAAGTGCCTCCATCTCTCCTTCGCCTGGATATACATAGAATTTGGGGCACAGAAAACTAATCCAGTCTTTTAGACATGACACAAACTTCTCTGAGTGGGCAATGCCCCCGGTAATGATAATGGCATCAATATCACCTTTAAGCACAACTGAATATGCCCCCACTTCCTTGGCAATCCCGTAGACCATGGCATTATATGCACCCTCGGCTTCCTTATCACCCGTACTGATCCTTTTCTCGATTTCCTGTATGTCATCCGTACCCAGATAGGACAACATTCCGCCTTCTCGATTCAGTTTCTTCTTTATATCTTCGAATCCGTGGTGACCACTGAAACACAACTTTACCAATGGGATCGTGGGCAGGGCGCCGGTCCGCTGCGGCGAGAACGGACCATCTTCGTTCGCGTTCGATGAATCGACCTGCTTTCCCTTCAAGTGCGCGGCTACTGTTATGCCCGTACCGAGGTGCACTATAACAAAATTGCAGTCATTACAGGATTTACCTAATTCTTTGGCCGCTTTCTTTGCTACCATACGGACATTCAGGGCATGACTCAAAGCTTTTCTCTTGATCTCCTTCAGGCCGGAAAATCTTGACAGTTCCCAGAATTCATCGACGGAAACCGGGTCCACAAAGTATGCCTTGATATTTATATTGTCAGCAATTTCCTTGGCGATCATTGCTCCCAACAAAGAAGGGTGCTCGGACTGATAGTTACCCAATTTTATATCCTGGATTAATCTGTCGTTCACAAGATACGTACCGCTGGTCAACGGTTTGAAAGGACCGCCGCGGCCAACTACGGCATGCAATGATCTTAAATCAACCTTTTTGGATTCTAACAGCTGCATGATCTTTTCCTTGCGAAAGTGGTACTGGTCTATGATCTTGGGAAATTTCAACAGCTCTTCTGGATTGTGTCTTATATTCTCCTCTAAAATCGGTTCTTCGTCATTGAATAGTGCGGCTCGGGTCGAACCGGCGCCCGGATTGATTACCAGGATATTAAATGCCATCCAACTCCATGGTGCACTATACCACAAAATGAACGTGAAGTCAACTAAATCGGATGGCAATCACGAGATACAATATGTACCCAAAATCGATACCGTGCACCAAATGCCAACATCCAAAAACCAAAACCCAAATAATTTTCAAATCTCAAATTACAAAATATAAACATAATTTTTTGTCATAGGCTGTCGCGCAGGTAGCTTCTGATGAAACAATGTCCCAACCATCATTGACTATTTAGCTCAGTAGTGTATACTAACATCATGTTAACTGCTTTAGTATTGCTAACGCTTGCCGCATCTCCCGGCGTTATTATTGTCGACAACGTATTGTTCTACGGTAATGACCACAACATGCGTGTTCTCAATACTGGTGATATGGTGGATGTACTTGCGTATACGAACGACCGGCTGACAGTTGAGTATGATAGTTCCACTGGAGAACTTGACAAAAACGTTCTAATTGATCTAAATGATGAAATTGCCGAAGACGAGCAGTTTGTTTTTTCACGTGGCTATTTTGATGAAGGCGAATACGGAAAGGCCACCCGGCTTCTGGAAATTTTCGTCAGATTTTTTGACAATTCGAATTATCTTGCCGAAGCACTATACTATTTGGGACAATCATATGAAGCTCTGGCAAATAGTAGCGGCAGTGATTCAACACCTCTTTTCTCAATGAACACACAAATCAACCAGCGCTATTATAATGGCGACGCATACCGAATACTAGTAAACACATTCCCGGAGAGTCCTTTTGCCGTCAAGGCGAAATACCGGCTGATAAATATCTTCCGGATGAGCAATCTACCCTGGGATGATTCAGTTGAAATAATCCAACAAGAATTAGCCATGTGGGATAATTTCTGCGAGCAATATCAGCATACCGATGCATATATGTTAGCTCTATCTGAAAAGGGCTATCTGTATCGAGTCTTGTTTGAACTTACTGAGGATATTGATTACCGCGACAAAGCATTATCGACATTCAAAGAAATCATTTTTGGTGATCCAAACACGGTCCATGCCGCCTACGCCAGAGTTCATCTCTATGAATTAGAGAGGAGTGAGAAAATCTACAAATACTAAAGAGTTATTTCCCGTGTATCTTTCTTGATGCCAGCAGTTTTTTCGCCGGGTAAGTATTAACGACATTCTTCGGTTCGAGCCAGCCGCGACGCGCAGTAGCTACTCCAAACTTCATCCATAGTAGCCCTTTTAAATCATGAGCATCAGTCCCGATCGATATTTTTATGCCCATTTCTTTTGCTGCTCTAAGATTCACGTCACTTAAATCAAGTCGATCCCAGTAAGCATTCAACTCAAGCCACGTACCCGTCTCGACTGCCTTTTCCATGACTTTGTGTAGATCAAGGATATAGCCTTCCCGCGACGAAATCAAACGGCCAGTTGGGTGTCCGATAATATCAACATAAGGGTTATCCATTGCCGCAAAGATTCGCTCGGTTACGTTCTTCGCAAAACCCTGATGAATCGAAGCTACGACCAGGTCGAGCTGTTTGAGAATCTTGTCTGGATAATCGAGCTTACCGTCCTTGAGAATATCGACCTCGATACCTTTGAGTACCCGCACCTTTGATTTCTTGTTGAGCTTATCGATCTCTTTCCACTGCTTATGCAGGCGCTCTATCTCCAGACCGTGCGCGTATTTCGCCGACTGTGAATGGTCGGTGATCAGAATGTATTCGTAGTTCAGTGACGCGGCGAAATCCGCAAGTTGGACGATTGTCGCTGCGGAATCTGAATATCTGGAATGCATCTGCAGATCGCCCCGGATTTGCTTCAATTCGACCAACCTCGGCAATTTCTTCTTAAGCGCCGCCTCTATTTCGCCGCGGTCTTCACGCAATTCCGGCGGCATATATCCCAGACCGAGCAGATTGTAGACCTCTGCCTCTGTTCTGCCGGCAACCATTTTCTCGCCCTTGAAAAGTCCGTATTCACTCAACTTCATTCCTTTTGTTCTGGCAATATTGCGACATCTCACATTATGTGCCTTAGAACCGGTAAAATACTGCATTGCCGCGCCATAGGATCTTGGCTCTACTATCCTCAGATCTACTTGAACTCCACCCTCGACCATAATCGACCCCTTGGTGTCGCCGCCGGCTAATACGCGTTCGGTATTGGGGTATTTTGTGAAGACCTTAACGATCTTGGCACCGTCTTTGCCGGTCACCAGTATGTCAACATCACCAATCGTCTCTTTCCATCTACGCAGGGAACCAGCCGGTGAAATGTCTTTTATCTCCGTGTTGTCTTTCATATATGTAATGATTTCGGTCGCAACTTTTTCCGCCACCGCAATCGAGAGACGTTCGTGCCCCTTTTCATATGACTCAATCCCCTTTCTGATATTTTCCACCTTCTTTTCACCCATCTGAGGCAACTGCGCAAGTTTTCCACTTGCGATAACCCTTTTCAGATCAGCCAAGGTCTTGACCCTTAACTTCTTGTTTGCCAGCGACAGTGTTTTGGGACCTAGATTTTGGATATCCAACATTTTCAGAAGAGACTCGGGGATGCCTTTGGTGACTTCTTTGTACTTCTTCATCTTGCCGGTCTCGAGGTATTCCACGACCTTCTTGGCAATGCCGGCACCAATACCCGGCAGCTCATCCAGTTTGCCATCCTGGTGTAAAACCTCGACATCCTCAACCAGATCATCCAGCACCCGCGCTGCCTTGCGGTAAGCAAGAACGCGGAATACCATTTCACCCTTGAACTCCAGGGCATCGGCAATACGGTCGAAAATCTCTGCCAACTCCTTATTCCTCATCACAAAATTATCTGCATATCGCGGGTAAAATCAAGAGGGTGCGAGCCGGAAACTGCAAACCTGAAGTTTGCCCCACCTTTCATGCAAATCCTGAATCCTAATATCGAAATCCTTTTCCGCAAACACTCAAATCTTTGATTTGAATGTATTTGCGAGAATCCCCGCGGGGGGAAAAATGCCGAAATTCAATATTCTAATGACCAAATCAACAAGAAGTTCACGGATGTAGATCTACAGCACAATGCCACCAATGAGTAATGTTTCAAATTTGGAATTTGGTGTTTTGATATTGTTTAGAGTTTAGGATTTACGGGGTAGGGCAAGGCGTCAAGTCTTGCACAAAACTGCCGATTGCCACAACGCAGATTCTCCCGCGAATGAGATAGAACATCATCAGCCGTCAGTCCAGAGAATTCGCATCTAGTACATTATCTTGCCAAACGAAATCACCTGTTGCTTGGGTGGGTTGTTAAAAAGGTCCTTAAAATTGTATATATATTAGAGCACGCACCACGCATTTCGGTATTTAGCTAATTGGCTAAATACCGAAGTAATAGAAACTTGGGTTTAGTACGATGCGGTCGAAAAACTTGATTTCCTCGGCGTTTTCGCTATAATCTTGACAAAATGTGGCAAGAAACGGCACAAAGAATCGTTGACTGGTTAAAGGAGCAACTGGAGGAAACCAGCACCAAAGGATTTGTCCTGGGCATGAGCGGTGGTCTGGATTCCTCGGTCTGCGCTGCTTTGCTCAAGCAGGCGACTGATCATTGCTTGGGTTTGATCCTACCCATTGAATCGGATGTCAAAGATCTTGATGATGCTGCCGCCGTAGCATCAACCCTGGGTATTGAAACCCAATACATCGATTTGACGTCAACATACGCGAACCTAACTAAATTATTGCCTGATGGCGATCGTGTTGCGCTCGGGAATATTAAAGCCCGTTTACGCATGATAGTACTGTACTACCATGCAAACAT
>JBAUFP010000019.1:0-2887 GCA_049679205.1 bacterium
GCTTTACGGGTTCGACTCTGCCGTCCTTGGTACGGTTTCTTAGCAGAGATCGAACGCGCGCAGAGCATCTGATTTCTTCACGAAGCTCTTTGTTCTGAGTAGTATCTTGAGGTTCATTCAGTATCAATGTCTTTACTTTATACCTTATGGACGGTTCTGGCGAATTTAGTAATCGTCCTAATATTTCTCCACTCATAGTTTTACAGACCGATCTCCTTTAAGATGTTCTTGAATCTTGTATTACTAACCATATGGTCTGCAACGACCTTGCCGTTATATATTATGGAAAACACTGCATACGGAGTTGGTGCGGCTTGAGCTTCTCTTGCTGTTCTTAGCTCAACAGACTTGAATTTGATGCCTTTTTTCTTCGCGGTTTCGAGTATCTCACCTAAAGATTTACCAACATACGGGCATTGATCTGACCATATGATTGTGAGTCCACTTTTATGCTTCTGTAACCTCTTTTCAAAATCCCTGGGGAATCTAGGATCCGGCGCACTTTTCAGAAATTTCTTTACAAGAAGCTCCTGATCCGGTGGCCAGGTATCGGTAAGTTTGAAACCGGCCTTTAGGAAGAGGCCTCTTTTTGCAATAAACGTGCCTTTTGGACTACTGCGTGTGAGGACTACAACGCCGTGCATGCTGTCCTTCTTGGCATCATTCAGGCACTCCTGGAGGAGCATTTTACCGTAGCCTTTATGCTGAATGCTTTTTGGATAGGTCCATATGCAGTGAATCACCATGTACCCGTTAGCTTTTACCGCCCGCCAGGCCTTCGCGGCTGGAGCATATTCGATGAATCCAATCCACTTCCCGGCATTGGTGACAAGCAGTTTATACCTCAATCCTTCAATTAGCCGTTTCTTCAACCAATCTGTCTTCGCGATGTATCCAGGATGCTTTCGATTCTGTAGAAAACAATGCGCAAAATCATACAAATTGCGTTCGCTTACATCAACCACCTTCACACTCGGCATTTACACCCACCCTGATAGCTCATGATAATATTCCACTCATTAACGAAAATGTAAAAACCGCTAAAATGTTTATTGTAGTATCGACCTAGCCCACGGGCATTGATTTATGGAAGTGAACAATCTTCCAGCCGGCTTCGCCTCTTTCCAAAACCCAGGTGCAACGGATGGGGAGCTCAACCGGATTTTCCGCCATCATCGCTTTAAGGTTCCACAAACAAGTAGCCCAGGCAAGCTTACCGTCAGCAGAAACACGAATCTGCAACCCTTTGACTTCGATCATTGTCTCAGACAACATTTCGTTCTGCCCTTCCATGACTCTCTTCAGAGCATCCCACCCAACAATAGGTTTACCAAAGCCGCCAAAATTGACCATTGTCGTATCGTGCGCCACGAGTTTTGCATAAGTTTGCATATTCTCTGTCTCAACGCTTTTGACGTATTCATCAAGAAGGGTATTTACAGCCGTTCTCTCGGTCTCAATATCGACCGTCGGCTGAGCACAAACACTGAGTGCAAGAATCGCGAATACTGATAGCAACGCTACATACTTCATGATAACCTCCTTTTTGTTAGGCATTATTCTGTATTACGAATGCGGTGAGAATATGAAAACTATTCTAAAGGTAGTTAGCTAAGCATAATATAGCAACAAGCATCCTATTGTCAACTAACCAGGGCTAGGAATATCGGGACTAACAGAATTACCAGGATCAACAGCCAAAACCAATGCGGACCGAATATGCGCGTTCGTGTTCGATAATCCTCATATTCCTCTTTGAACCTCTTTCCGACATCATACGTTTCTTCGAACTTGGCTTGGATAAAATTCACTACGAAAACAAGAGGGAACACAAGCATACCGTCGAAATTAACACGCACTATTGAGATACCCAGTGAGATAAGTATTATACCAAGGTATATAGGATGCCGGCCAAATGCATAAATACCTGATGTGAGTAACCTGCCATCTGTAGTCTGACCCCCGATCGCGTGTCTTTTGATGACGGTGTACACCAAAAGACAGACACTAATCAAAACGAGGATTTGACCCAAAACAGCATACGAGCTCGCTACAAGTACATCCTCAAACACTGCAGGTTTAGCTATGACATTGGGATCCGAGCGAATACCCACCGCAAGATAGCACAACGCGTTATAAATAGCGACAAACAACAGATTCAACGGACCGCTCTCCAGTACAGCGTGGTATTTCTTTCGATCCCGCAGCATGGCACGCGAAATCAGCAAATAGACACACAATGAGGCGATGAGCAGTAACCTAATCAACCAATTCCAAGACATTTCACTTGCCTCTTTTCTCTATTTCTGACATTTGGCACAGAAATAACATGCGCCGCCCAGATACTGTATCTTTTGAATCTTGCCGCCGCACTCTGGGCAGGGACGTCCAACCGCATCCTTATCCATAATACGCTTGTACTTACCTGAATTGCCATAGAGGTCGTACTCATCATTCCGCCCACCCTTTTTTATTATTTCGCTGACCGTAGCTTTGATGCTCTTATACAATTTCCTTTTCTGTATTTTATTAAGGTCCTCGACCGGGTGTCTCGGATGGAGGCGCGCTCCAAACATGATGTCTTGAGCTATTGAGTTGCCTAAACCAGGAATTAATTGGTCTTGGGTCAGCAATCCCTTTACGCTCTTCTTTTCGGAAAGTCCATCTATCAATTTACCGAAGTATTCAAGAGTGAATTTGTCCTCGACTGGAGTTGTTTTCATACCTTTAACATACTTCCGATTCTGCTCATCACCCTTCTTATGTAATTCAAAAGCGCCCCACATTTGTGTAGTCGCCGTAAAGAAGGAATCATCTGTAAATGTGAGATACATATGATACTTTTTCGGCAACGTTGCACCAGGTTCATGATAGAGCATCTTTCCAC
>JBAUFP010000020.1:0-3428 GCA_049679205.1 bacterium
CCCTTATCCTGTGGTGGATTTCACTCTTCTCTTCCACCCAAGACCGGGAACCGGTAAGATCAAGGATCTCATTTTCTATATAAGAATCGACTCTATACCAGGGGTACCACATGTGCACAAAATGAACACTTTTCAATTGCGCCCATATTTCCATTCCACCCATGGTTCCCACCATGGCCTCGGCTTCAGCAATTGCCAATGGATCACCACGGACGCCATCCGTCTTCTCTTGAGCAACACTGAATTGCCAGAGAAATGAAACCATAGATACTAATATCAAAAACAACCTCATATCATCCTCCATCCACTTGCTTGCTCTATGCATAACGCACCACGCCAGACGCTACACGCAAGACGCTAACACTTACGCCGTCATTGCGAGCGAACGCAGTGAGCGCGGCAATCTCACTATAGAAGCGATGTTTTGTTTCGGCCATTTGAATTTAGATATTCAGATTTGTTTAGGATTTCGATATTCGTATTTCGGATTTAAGGGAATCTGCGTCACAGGATTAATTTTGGTCATCGTATCGAGATATATCCGCCTCGAACTCCTCTCTTCGAAAGGATAACTTGCCACAGTTGATTCTTCCTTGCCCGGAATGCACCTGCGTTCGACAGCAAGAAATACCTCCACATTCGGTAAAATCGCTCATCATAATTTGATTTTATCTTATCCCAGCTGTTCTCAAAATTGCGGTGCCACGCCATAAGTGTTTTATCGTAATCGACACTGAAATTATGCCAGTCTTCCATAACAAATAATCCCTCAATTGCAGCCCCTATTTGCTTGATCGAAGGAAGCAAACCATTGGGGAAAATATACTTATGTGACCACGGCTCTGGAGCGACTACTGATTCATTTCCACCGATCGTGTGCAATAAAAACAGACCGTCGTCCTTCAAACATCTATGAACACATCTCATAAAGGTCCTATAATTCTTGAAGCCAACATGTTCGAACATACCCACCGAAACAACACGGTCAAAAGACTCATTGATATCTCGATAATCCTGCAGCCTTATTTCAACCGGCAATCCTTTACACAGCCTTCTTCCCAGCGTTAGTTGTTCCTTGGATACAGTAATTCCAACGACAGTGGCACCATACTTCTCTGCCGCATACTTGGCAAAGCTTGCCCAGCCACAACCAATATCAAGTATGCGCAGGCCGCGTTTCAATCCGATCTTCCGGCAGATCAGATCGAGTTTGTTTTCTTGCGCCTCGTCGAGGGTACGGGCATCATTCCAGTAAGCACAACTATACACCAGCCGTTTATCCAGCATATTTTCAAAGAGATCATTACCCAGATCATAATGCCGCTCACCGACCTGAAACGCCCTTCCTCTTGATTGCAGATTAACGATCCGCGCCGCGAGCGTCTTCAGTAGTAATTTCCAGTTTCCTCTAACCTTATGCTCCAGGTCTGCATGTACGATGCGGCAGAAGAATTGGTCGAGGGCCTCGCAGTCCCACCATGCATCCATATAAGCCTCGCCAAGACCAAGTGAGCCATGCGTCAAGACTCTGCGGTAGAAATTATCATTATGAACCTGTATATCCCAGGGTTGAGTTCCGTTAATTTCTATCTCAGCCAAGGACAATAATTCTTCTGCAGTTTTTTTCAGTTTATCCATGTTACATTCTATTCGGTGTTGTGCTGCTGTCAACTTCTTAAAGCAAAACGCTCGTCTTCAATCTGTACCATCTGTCTTAATCTGTGGCATCATCCTGCGAAGCAGGATCATTGCGAGGAGTCCCGAGCTTGTCGAGGGGCGACTTCTGCGAACGAAGTGATACTGCGAGCCCTATGGGCGATACTGCAGTATTGGTTATCGGTGTAATCTGTCTTAATCTGTGGCATCATCCTGCGAAGCAGGGTCATTGCGAGGAGTCCCGAGCTTGTCGAGGGGCGACGAAGCAATCTCACGATTCTCTTTATGGCGTTTCCTGCGAACGAAGTGATACTGCAAGCGCATGCGCGATACTGCAGTATTAGTTATCGCTGTAATCTGTCTGTTATCATCGTAATCGATCTGCGAAGCAGACGCTTTTCGAAATTCGAAATTTCTCTGTCTGACCTTCTGATATACTTATTGACCATCTCTGTAATCTGTGCTTTTCATCTCCGTAATCATTCTGCGAAGCAGAGTGTGTCGTTTAATTGAAGATTGAAGATTTAACCCCATCGCTAGTGGGGCATTTCAAATATTTTCAGTACTTCAGGGAAAAATAGTAAGAGGTTCTTGCCGCTCTACAGATGCTCGTTTGAGAATCATATTCATAGCCAGCTTCAATATTACATTGGCCTTTGCGACTCTTGCTTTATTATTGCAACTAAAAACACATGCCATGCATCCTATACATTGTTTTTCTGCTTCCCGACTAAGGTACATCCCTGTGTCAGATAATAGGATACCCTCAGGACAATGATCCGCACATATCCCACATTGTACACATAATTTTGAAACGAAGACAGGTTTGAGGGGTTTATATATATCATATTTGGAAAGTATATCTTTTTGAATTGGAACATCTTTTGAAGACAAGTAATTGGAAGTCCTTAAAATGTTTACTCCAAAGCTGTACGCTTTTTCTCTGTCTGATTTGTCTGGTCTTCCTATTGCCACAGGAACAATATCTGAATATGAGTGTTGGCCGATGAATGCACCTGCAGCAATAACACCAAAACCATTATTACGAAGAATTTCCACCATCTGGTTGAGGGCAATTCCATAGTCTCTATTACCATAAACAACAACTGCACTACATTCTTTTCCGTCTCCGCTAATTAACCTTAGACAGTCCATAAATTGAACCGGAAGTTTACCAAAATAAACAGGAGCCCCAATAACTAAATGATCAATATTGGCTGTAGCTGTATTTGGATCAACGGTAATTTTCGCTCGAATATTTGGAAGTGTAATATTACTAGTTTGCGGATTTTTTTCTCCCATCCCCAATGCAACGGCATTACAAATTATTTTCGTTGTATTTGTAGGTGAAAAGCAAAGAACCCCAATACGTTTTGTCATTTTCTCTTCCAATTATAAAGTATAACATAGTTTATACATCCTAGTTCATAAAAGCAAGCCCTAAAGGATCTACGATACGTTGGTTTTGTTAACGAACTTCGAAATCGACCCATAAAATCTGACCTTCTGATATACTTATTGACCATCTCTGTAATCTGTGCTTTTCATCTCCGTAATCATTCTGCGAAGCAGAGTGTGTCGTTCAATTGAAGATTGATGATTTAACCCCATCCCTGCCGAAATAGAAAGAAAAAGCCCCCTTGCGGGGGCTTTTATCTATGCACTTAGTGCGCATTATGCAAGTTCGACATTCGTAGCTTTGTCACCTTTTGGGGACTGGCCGAGCTCAAACTTAACTCTATCGCCTTCATTAAGGGACCGATAACCGCCGC
>JBAUFP010000021.1:0-4608 GCA_049679205.1 bacterium
TATATCAGCTTGGACCGGTCGGCCGAGGCCGTGTCATTGAGACTGCTGCGTTGGATAAAGCTGCCAATCGGTGGTTGATTAAATTCATGGCCGAGGCGCAGCGCGGGACAAATGCGATAATGGAACCAGTAGCAGGGCCCCAGTACTGGCCCTACTTGCTTAAGCATGCGCGTATTTCCAGTGGTATGCCGTTATGGCTGACCGAAAAAGTATTTCATGGGTGCGCTGCCGGACGGGGCTTCATTTATATCAAACCCGACGGTGCGGTCTGGCCTTGCCCGTTTGTTGAAATCAGTTGTGGTAATGTAAGGGAAAATGCTTTTAATGAAATATGGGCCGAGTCAGAAATTCTAAATCAACTCAGAAAGCGTGAATGGTCGTTAAAAGGGCAGTGTGGTGAATGCGAATACCGAAGGCTCTGCGGCGGGTGCCGGGGCCGCGCCTGGGCAGCGACTGGCGATTATCTTGCCGAAGACCCGTGCTGTTTTATCCATGATTGAATAGGAACAGTGTAATATGTCAGATAATAGGTTAGGCAAGTTGCTGAAACCAGTAAGCACTGATATCTGTAGTGTGGAGGCTATTCTCTGGAATATTCAATCCCAGATGAAAGAGCCTTTGCAATCTATGCTCAAGACATCGCTACACGGCGGTAAAAGGCTAAGGCCCGCACTTGTGATACAGAGCGGAAGGTTGTTCAAGATATCGAAAAAGAAAATTCATCTTCTTGCCGCAGCCGTTGAAGTCTTGCACAGCGCGACTTTGATACATGACGACATTGTTGATAACGCAGCGCTGCGCCGGGGTCGTAAGACAATACAGGCTGTGTGGCCGGCCGGGGCTACAGTTCTGGCCGGGGATTATTTGCTGGCACATGCGGTATGTGTGATTTCACAACTCAAGAACCCTGATGTTCTGAAGATACTTGCTGAGACCTTATATACAATGTCTGCGGGTGAGATTGATTATCACTATGCGCAAAAAGACAGGAAGAAACGTGAAGTTTACTTTCAGAGTATCAATGCCAAGACCGCATCACTTTTTGCCGGCTCCATGGAAATGGTTGGCGTGCTCGCCGGCGCCAAAAAGCATGTCGTGAACGCGCTGATGAATTTTGGCCGTGACTTCGGTATTGCTTATCAGATCGTTGATGACGTACTTGATATGACCAGTGATGCAAAAAGCTTGGGTAAGCCCGTGGGCAGTGACCTGACGCAAGGAATAGTCACCCTGCCTGTGATATGCTTTCTGGAAAGGGGTGGGGATGTCAGGGTCATCGACAAAATCCGGTCCGGAAAAGGAACTGCCAGAGACACAAAGATGGCTATTAGACTCATCCGCGAATCCGGTGCGATCGACGACGCGTTGGATGAAGCCAAAGCGCATGCAAGAAAAAGCAAGGCTACTTTGTCTCGCTTGCCTGCCGGCAAACCCCGCAAGGCATTGTATGATTTAGTAGATTACATTGTTGAGCGCAAACACTAACGGGGACAGGCATACACTTTTAAACTTCTTACCCAACCCTTCCTTGAAAAGACATCGTATTTTATCCCTCTACTGATTTTCGCGTTGGTTTTTGAAGACAACTTACCAAAGTTTAAAAGTTTATGCCTGTCCCCGCTATTTATCTAATTTTGAGCAATATTACCAGAATGCAATTGACTAAGCCGTTAAAATCACTATAATCTACTGATAACCGATACGAGATAACTGATAACAGTATTTGGCACTTGCTTCATCAGATATCAGTCATCCGTTATCTGTTATCGGTTAAAGACCCCTGTAGCTCAGCTGGATAGAGCAGCGGTTTCCTAAACCGCAGGCCACCCGTTCGAGTCGGGTCAGGGGTATCCCAATATTACCCAAATCTTTGATTTGGTTGTAATATTGAGGATCCCGCACGTTTGCCGGCGCAGTGCTAGTGCGACGGTACTGTGTTTGCTCCTTGGGGTGAACACAGAAGAAAGGCGGCAGGTAATTTTGTGAGTAAAGGTGCGGGATCAAGAGATATCGAATCTAAGGAGCTATTATGAGACAAATTAAAAGAGGACATTACAAAGAAGACGAATTCCAAAGCACGATAGAGAAATTGCTGAAATATGTGGTGCGGCATAAGGAAAAGTCGGTATTCATTGGTGTGGGCGCTTTGGCTGCGATAATCTTGGTAATTGTACTTGTCGGACGCGGCGAACAAAGTAATCCCCAGGCTGATTTGATGCATACTCAGGTGTTAGGGTTAATGTCATCCGGGAGAATCCAGGAAGCCGAAAGCATATTGCGTGAGTTGACCGAGAAGTATCAAAACACAAGGCCCGGAAAGATAGGTTTGTATTATATGGGCGTTGTTACCTATTACGGGGGCAGATTTGAAGAATCCCTGGAATACTTCAACAAATTCCTCGGTGTCGCAAAGAATGACTATTTGCTTGGTCCATCAGCTTTATTGGGTGCAGGCAGCGCGGCTGAGGCATTGAAAGAATATGAGCAAGCTTCGAAGTATTATGAAAAACTGATGAATGATGAGAAATCTCCACTGCACGATTATGGCGTTCTCGCCTATGGCCGCGTGCAGGGAATGCTCGGCAATACTGAAAAATCCAAGGGGATTTTAAAAGCGCTTCTGGAAAAGGAACCGCCGGCTGACGTGGCAGCTGATGCACAGTTCTATCTGGGTTATTTCGGTCAGTAACCCGATTCGAGATCAGAAAATGTTCGGTAACCTAGCGCCGCCGAGCAATCATTGCAGATGTCATGCATAGCAACATAGCCGTTGCTTTTTTCTGGCATTTCCACCAGCCAATCTACTCGAAACCCGAAGATTCTACGCTGCCGTTGCCTTGGGTAAGGTTACATTGCCTGAAGGACTATCTTGATATGCTGAAGCATGTTCAGGAATTTCCTGAAATCCATGTTTCTTTCAATTTCACCCCATCACTACTTTTACAAATAGAAGGATATGTTTCTGGTGAAACAACAGATGAGCAATTCTTGTTGTTCAAGAAAAAAGCTGAAGAACTCACTGAAGAAGAAAAAATACAGATACTGCGCGATTTCTTCCTGGCAAACTGGGACAAAATGATCGGTCCGTACCCGCGTTACCTGTCGTTGCTCTTAAAACGCGGCAAGAATATAGTCGATGAAGAATTACCTGCGATCGCACAGATGTTCAAACCCGCTGAATGGCGTGACCTGCAGATATGGTCAAACATAGTCTGGATCGACCCAATTTTCCGTAACGATATTAAAGACCTGTTTGCAAAAGGCAAGAATTTCAAGGAGGAGGACAAGGAACGGGTCATTGCTCTCGAAAATAAGATAATCGGTTCGATATTTGACGAGTATAAGAAAGCATATGATTCAGGGCAAATTGAGATTACTACGTCACCGCTTTATCACCCGATATTGCCCTTGTTGATAAATAGCGAGCTCGCTAAGGTTTCAAATCCTAATTTGGATATTCCGTTCCAATTTGTGCATCCAGAAGACGCAGAAAAGCAGCTTAGTGAAGGATTAAAGGTATTTGAGGAAATATTCGGCCGCAAGCCGCGAGGTCTCTGGCCCTCAGAAGGTAGTGTCTGTCAGGAATTGATACCCATGCTTTCCAAGTTGGGCATCAATTGGATCGCTACTGACGAAGAAATACTCGCCCGTAGTTTACGCCGGTCTTTATACCGTCATGGAAACGGAGTTCCCAGCTGTCCTGAATTACTCTACAAGCCGTGGAAGTACAACAATGTAAATCTGATATTCAGAGACCATGTTATTTCAGACTTGATAGGTTTTACGTATTACAACTGGGATCAGGGAAAGGCGGCGAATGATTTTGTTGAAAGAGTCAAGCGGATCAGTGATGAGCTTCCGTCATTCGACAACTTCATTATTCCGATAATACTCGATGGTGAAAATGCGTGGGAAGCGTATGTGAATGACGGCACTGATTTCTTCCGAGCACTTTATGGCGAGCTGGTTAAACAGCAGATTCCGACAACTACTGTATCTGAGTTTCTGGAAAAACATGAGGTGAAGAATGAATTGCCCTCGGTATTTCCCGGGTCCTGGATTGGAGCTAATTTTGACATCTGGATCGGTCAACCTGAAGATCATGTCGGGTGGAAGATAGTGGCCGACGTGCGGAAGAAGATGGTCGAAAAGAACATAACCGACGATGCAATATGGAATAAGTTCTACACCCTTGAGGGAAGTGACTGGTTTTGGTGGTTTGGTTCGGGCCATGTTTCAGCGACCACGGAGGTCTTTGACGAATTGTTCAGGCTTACCGCGCTCTGGATCTACCAAAAGATTGGCGAAGAAGCACCGGTCGAATTGTATTCGTCAATCCAGCAGAAAGCCGAAATATTTTCGTGCCAGCCCATAGACAGGATTAAACCCGTAATTGATGGACAGGTCACTAATTATTATGAATGGTATAATGCCGGGTACTGTGATACAAAACGCATGGGCGGTACCATGCACCGTTTCGCCGGACTTTTTTCACGTGTATATTGCGGATTTGATGACGAAAATCTGTATATTAGATTCGATGTCGACGATGAAGGTATTGCTGGCTATGAGTATCGAATCAAGTTCTTTAAGCCCAGTGATCTTGAG
>JBAUFP010000022.1:0-2951 GCA_049679205.1 bacterium
GAGCACGACCTACCCGGAAACTACCGAACGTGTTTTACTGCCTATTCTGGCCGAATCAGGGTTGAGAGTTGGACAAGATTTTTTTCTGGCGTTCTGCCCCGAGAGAATCGACCCAGGAAACAAGAGATACGGTGTGGTCAATACACCGGTTATCATTGGCGGCGTTACCAGAGAGTGTACAAAAATCGCGTCTTTCTTCTACCAGCAGTTTGTCGAGAATATTGTGCCGGTATCCTCAGCTCGCGCTGCAGAAATGACCAAAATCCTTGAGAACACATTCCGCAACGTTAATATCGCGTTGGTTAATGAATTTGCACAATTATGTGAACGCATGGGTGGTATTGACATATGGGAGGTGATCGAAGCGGCAAAGACGAAACCGTTTGGATTCATGCCCTTCTACCCTGGTCCTGGAGTAGGCGGGCACTGCATACCTATTGATCCGTATTATCTATCCTGGAAGGCCCGTGAATATGATTTTCACACCGTGTTCATTGAATTATCCGCGCGTATCAACGAAGAGATGCCGTATTTCGTTGTTAATAAAACGATCAATGCACTCAGCACCGCTGGCATATGCCCTAACAAGGCAAAAGTCTTACTGCTCGGTATGGCTTTTAAGCGTGAAATATCTGATCTCAGGGATTCGCCGGCAATCAGGGTATATAATATCATCAAACCGCGCGTCGGTACTGTGCATTATAACGACCCCTATGTGCCAGAACTCAGAGTTGATGGTCAAAGCATAAAATCGGTCCAAATCACACCGGCGAATATCAGAAAGTACGATGCCGTGGTAATTCTCACCGACCATTCGGCATATGATTATGCAATGATCGTCAAAAACGCCCGGCTCATTGTCGACACGCGCAACGCGGTGAAGGATGGACCCAAAGTGTTCAAACTGGGGGCCAGACCGGCTTAATTCACACGGTTTCTGGTAATCCAAAACCGCGTTACTGGCCGCCGCCACATAATTATATCGAGGAAAAAGCATTCCGGCCGCGACCCGCAGGTCGCGACCGGGAGGGGAAATGAATCTAGTAGTTTGACAACAGATTCTAGATATTAGTTTATTATAACCAAGACTATCAAAATGTCAAGAAGCACACCCATATACGGTTGACGGTGGGCGGTTTGGAAAAGCGTTTCGTTGTTCGAACTTCGTTTTCGCAAAACTCTCCATTCATTCTCTAACCACACCATAGCATTCTACCGGTCCACGAATAGATCCTGCTGCGACAGCTTTGCCCGTTTCATCTTTCTCATACTGAAAACCTCGCCTTCCTCGAAATCCCTGAGCACCTCTTTGGCACGACGAATCACCGACTCTGGCAATCCGGCGAGCCGGGCAACCTGTATCCCATAGGACTGGTCACTCGGCCCCGGACTCAGCTTGCGCAGGAAGATTATTTCGTCTCCCCATTCCTTTACCAGGAAGTTGTAGTTCTTGACGCTCTTGAGGAAATCCTCAACCCTCGTCAATTCATGAAAGTGTGTAGCAAAAAGTGTTCTTGGTTTTTTCTTGCTGTGCAGATATTCAACAACCGACCACGCGAGTGCCAATCCATCATAGGTAGATGTTCCCCGCCCTACTTCATCCAGGATGACTAGGCTCATCTCAGAAATATTATTCAGGATGTTTGCGGTTTCCATCATCTCGGCAAGAAAGGTACTCACCCCGCGCGATATATCATCGCTAGCTCCGATACGAGTGAAAATCTTATCTACGATACCGATCGTTGCTTCCTTCGCGGGCACAAAACTACCACACTGAGCCATGATCGTAATGAGCGCAATCTGACGGAGATAAGTCGATTTGCCCGCCATATTGGGCCCGGTTATGATCAGTATCTGATTACGTTCACGGTCCAGAATTGTATCGTTAGGGATGAAGGAACCCTTTTCGAGAATTCTCTCTACCACAGGATGACGCCCGTCGGTAATGACCATTTTTCTGTCTGTGGTGATAACCGGCCTCGAGTAGTTGTTGAGTGCCGCGGCATGGGCAAAAGACTGGATCATATCCAACAAAGCGATCGCCCTTGTTGTTTCGAGAATTGAATTACTGCGCTTCGACACCTGCTCGCGAACTGCTATAAAAAATTCGTATTCGAGAGTTTTCCTTTTGTCTTCAGCGTTCAAAATTCTGTCCTCAAACTCTTTCAATTGCGAAGTGTAGTATCGCTCAACATTTGCCAGTGTTTGTTTTCTGATATAACCAGATGGTACCAGGTGCAGATTAGACTTAGTCACCTCAATGAAGTAGCCAAACACACTGTTATACGAAACTTTCAGCGAACCAATCCCGGTCCTCTGCCGTTCCCTCTCCTCATAACTCAATAACCACTGCTTACCGCCCCGCGCAATTTCCCTCAATTCATCCAATTCCTCTGAATAGCCTTCCCTTATTATTCCACCTTCATCCATTGTTGCCGGTGGGTCGGCAACGATCGCATCATCGACCAGCTTTACAACGTCGTCAAAATTCTCGATACGTCCGCACAACTCTGTGATCTTGTCGCTCTCACAGCCCTCGATCAGTTCCTTTACTCTTGGATAGATACGGAGCGATTCCTTCAACGCCACCATCTCCCTGGGCAATATCCGCTGGCATGCCAGCCGGGCCGTTATTCTTTCCACATCCTGAATCGAACCCAGGACATTTCGCAATTCCTCACGCAGGTATTCGCGATTCTTCAAGTCCTCAACGCCATCAAGGCGGGCCTCAATCGATTCTTTATCGAGCAACGGTTCGATCAATTCACGCCTCAGGCGTCTTCGACCAAATGGCGTCGTACAGTGATCCATGATCCAGTATAGCGTTCGGGTCTGTTCTCCATGAATGTTATCAACAATTTCCAGATTGCGTCTTGTCGTGAAATCAAGATAGAGTGTATCGTGTATTCCGAACAATGAAACCCGGTCGATATGAGATAGCGTTGTTTTTT
>JBAUFP010000023.1:0-2965 GCA_049679205.1 bacterium
TTCTATCATGATGCGCGTTCGCTTGCTTTGGGCGGTGTCTCCATCGTACTGGAGCATCCATCTAATCCCGCTACCATGGGTTTCATCGATGACCGCCGACTATTGGCGTCCGGTTGGTTCACTATACAGAATGAGCGACGAGGCTTACGGGTCTATGATTCATTCGGCAACAATATCGGTATACGGACCGTGACGAATAATACATCCACTAATGTAAGCGTCGGTCCCAGCACGGTTGTCATTCCTTTTAAGATGCTACGGTTCGGTCTTCAGTATACGCCGGTATGGGATTATAATTATTACTACCGGTATGAACAGCGCGATGATTTCTATCAACTAATACGTATTGACGAGCAAGAGTATCGAGGTATCGTGTTTGCGTTGTCTCCACTGTTTGCCTTTAAATACAGTTTTGTTAGTATTGGAATTGAATATAGCTTCTTGCGCGGGACTTGGATTAAAGAAAACAAAGTCATTATTCCGCAACTTGCGGATTCGATCGATCAAGAAGAAACAGAGCTCAATGGAAATAAAGCCAAGGTCGGAGTCGTCTTTGCGCCCAGTCCAAACTTTCGCTTCTCTTATGTTTATCAGATCAAGCATGATCTGGATGATGTTGGATTCACTTACCCTAATGTACATTCGTTGGCTATTATGTATCAGCCACCGGGCAGGATTCCTACGAAATTTCTTGCGCAGGTTGATTTTGAAATGTGGGGTCCTATCATATTCGGTACTGTAGTAGATGAATATCCTATCGTCATATATAAAGTTGGCGTCGAACACATGATACTTGGTAGATACGCTCTACGGTACGGATTCTGCATCTTCCCGGATTATGAGCAGCGCGCCGTTTGGACGACAAATCTTACTCTCGGGTTTGGCGCAAGCGTGGGTAGATATTTCTTCGATATCGGCTACGGCTATGGTAAAAGGGATTATTTGAATTCTGACTTCCCGACATTCGATGTCGGAACTAATTACATGTTTGATGAAACCACGCACAACCTTTTGATATCAACTGGCGTATCCTTCTGAGAGAAATTGCTTAGCATAATTACCTTCTTTTTTCTAACGCAGACAGCTCATTACGACCACATCTACATACTACATACGAACGATATTGAAGGCGCTCTCTCACCCAGTACCGCGTGGTGGATGAATCCTTACTTCCCCCCGCCGATCGGTAACGGAGCGGCTGCGGCCTCCTTCATAAACGAGAAACGAGCTGAGGCCGACAGCTTGGGCTACGGTTTTCTGCTTTTTGATAGCGGCGATATGTTTGTCGGTTCTCCAATCGGCGAATTCTCTAATGGTAAGGCCGTGGCCGAGTACTTCAATTATTGTGGATATGACGCTGTGGCGCCGGGTAACCATGATTATGATCAGGGTGTTGAGACGTTTGAGGAATTTGTCAAGCGGGTGGACGCGACATTCTTGGGTACGAACATTGTCTATAAAGATACGAGACGGGTCGTCGACTATTTAAAACCTTATACGGTAATCGAGCAAGGGGGATTGCGAATTGGTATCTTCAGCCTTTTGACTGAATACATGGCAGGTATGACCACTCCAGAAAGGTTCGAGAACCATGACGTGCTGCCCGAAATCGAGACTGCTTCGAGGTATGTAGACACACTGAAGGCCAAGAGCGTTGATTTGATTTTCGCCCTCACCGGAACCGGATTGCGTCATGATAAGCGCGTCGCCAGTTCGGTACCGGGCATCGATGTCATCTTAGGCTCCCACAGCGCTACAGCCCTGGAACACCCGTATGAGGACTCACTGAATCATACCATCATCTGTCAGGCATACGGCCACCTGAGCAGTATCGGGTTCCTGGATCTTTGGATTGACAAGAGAACGCAAAGGATTGCGGGGTACCACGGCCAGTTGATTGACTTGCTTAGCGAAGAGATTGAAAATGATACCGCGATGCTGGCCATCATCGAGAAGTGGGAAAGAATCACACAAAAGGGATTTGATGAGGTGGTCGGATATTCCAAAGAAGAACTTGTACGCACCGGATTCGAAGAATCGACCATCGGCAATCTGATAACCGACGCGATGCGCGACTTCTTCAAAGTTGATATCGCGATACATAATTCAGGTGGGATAAGAGGCAATATGCCTAAAGGAGAGGTCACGTATCGAGACTGTTATAACATTGATGCCCTCTCCAATACCGCGGTCACAATGGACATGACCGGTGAACAGGTCGTCCAAGCCCTGGAAATAGGTGTTAATGGTCATCACGCAATCTTTCAGCTTTCTGGATTGAGACTCAAATACAATACAAAAGAACCTATCGGTGCGCGCGTTTTAGAAGTCACCCTGAGTGATGGCACACCCATCGACCCGCAAAAATACTACACACTCGTCACAAATTCCTTTCTTGCTGCGGGCGGCGGCGAGTACACGATCTTCAAAGAGGGGAAGAATGCGCAGGACTCGTTCCATTATTTGAGAAATATCATCGCCGAATATGTAAAACAGCACTCACCAATCGAAAAAAGAATCGAGGGCAGAGTCATCGATGTTGCCCGCAAATAGCAGCAAGTTACGCTTTTCAGGAATTGTCAGTGGCCAAAACCGCACTAGTGCTTTGAAGTACCACTCCGTTTTCAGAATAGCACTCCTTACCACAATGTTCATCACGAACATTGGTGTATCCTCGACCATACGCTTCGCGACCTACAATATATTGAATTTCCCAGAATCGATCGGGTCTCAACGGGTGGATGATTTTAGAGCGGTAATCAGTTTTATGGATCCGGATATTCTAGTAGTGCAGGAAATGCAAAGCCAGCAAGGAGTAGATTTATTCCTAGACTCGGTGATGATACCGGTCCAAGGTTCGTTCGCCAGCGTGCCCTTCCACAATGGCCTGGGCACGGACAACGCGTTATTTTTCCGGCAGGACAAGATATCTTTTCTCAGTGCAAACTACCTATCAACAACGAAT
>JBAUFP010000024.1:0-20695 GCA_049679205.1 bacterium
GACCAAAACAGGGCCGGTGTCATCATCGGTTCTGGTATAGGAGGTTCACAGACGATCGAAGAAGGACATTCCAGACTTCATAAGAATGGACCCAAAGATCTAAGTCCGTTTCTTGTATCCAAACTGCTCGTGAATATGGCAGCATGCATGGTCTCCATTAAATATGGTTTGAAGGGGCACCTTTCTGCGCCCTCGGTGGCTTGTTCTACGGGTTCGAACGCCATTGGCGATGCATACCGAATTCTTCAAAGGGGAGATGCAGATATCATGCTTGCCGGAAGCTCCGAGGCTTGTATAACTCCTTTAGCCTATGGATGCTTTTGTGCTACACGATCCATGTCTCAAAATAGTTGTGCCGAAAATGCTAGCCGACCTTTTGATAAAAACCGTGATGGTTTTTTAATGGGCGAAGGAGCCGGTATTGTAGTTCTGGAAAGACTGAAGCATGCTCTCGATCGAGGAGCAAGAATATATGCTGAGCTCGTTGGCTACGGCAATACGGCCGATGCCTACCACTTCACTGCACCAGAACCCCATGGCGATGGAATGACCCGGGTCATGCAAGCGGCGCTCAAGGATGCTTGTATGGACCCAAAAGAAATCGGATATATCAATGCCCATGGTACCTCCACTGTTTTAAACGATAAATGTGAAAGCAAAGCCATTATGAATGTTTTCGGTGATCATGCAAAAATCTTGAAAGTCAGTTCAATAAAATCAATGATTGGCCATCTTATGGCAGCAGCGGGCGCCGTGGAATTCGTGTCTACTGTGATGAGTGTGTTTACTGGCAAACTCCCTCCAACCATCAATTACAGAGAACCTGACCCCGAATGCCCTCTCGATTACGTTACCAATGGCGTTGAGTCAGTTGATTTGAATGCAGCAATGAATAATTCCTTTGGTTTCGGTGGGGGAAATGCGTGTGTCATAATTAAGAAGGAAGTAGGTATAAATGGAAATTCCTAAACTTCAAATCGGAAGTATTATCTCAGATATCCCTATTATCCAGGGAGGTATGGGAGTTAGGGTTTCTCTTGCGTCACTTGCTTCAGCAGTAGCAAACGAAGGAGGAATCGGCACGATCTCCAGCATCGGTCTCGGGGATATCGAGGCTTCAAAGCGGGAGTATGAAAGAATATCCCGGGAAGCACTAATAAGAGAGATCCGTAATGCAAAGAGCAAGACAGATAATCACCTCGCTGTAAACTTCATGGGTGTCCTCAGCAATGTAGATGATTTGATCAAAACCTCGGTAGACGAGGGAATCAAAATGATCGTTTTTGGTGCCGGACTGCCTAGCAAACTTCCGGATTTAGTCCATGACCCCAGTGTATCGCTTGTGCCCATCATCAGTTCTGCCAGAGTTGCGGAATTGATTCTGCGAATCTGGGACAAGCGGTATGAAAGGACTGCCGATGGATTAATTCTAGAAGGTCCTCTGGCCGGAGGACATCTCGGTTTCTCCGAAGAACAACTTGAACATCCAGAGGAATATTCACTTACTAAGCTTCTGCCTGAAGTCTTAGAATGCATTAAGCCCTATGAGGATAAATATGCAAGGAAAATACCGGTCATCACTGCGGGCGGTATTTATGACGGGAAAGACATCGCCCAGATGCTTTCTCTGGGCGCCTCGGGCGTTCAGATGGGGACCCGTTTTGTCTGTACCGAAGAGTGCGGTGTATCTCAGGAATTCAAGCAAGCCTATTTGGATTCCAAAGAAGAGGATATCGTTATTATTAAAAGCCCGGTAGGTATGCCGGGCCGGGCGATCAGAAATGAGTTTCTCAAGAATCTGGAAGTTAAAGAGAAACTGAAGATAAAGTGCCCCTACAGGTGTCTCACAATTTGTCAAGTCGCTAAAGCTCAATATTGTGTTGCCCTGGCACTGGTAAATTCATATTTCGGTGATGTTGAGCACGGTCTTATTTTCTGCGGGCAGAATGCGTATCGTATCAATAAGATCATTACTGTTAAAGAACTTATCCAGGAACTCCTCTCCGGACTCAAAGCAGCCTGAGTAGACTTCTTCCTTAGGTTCTCCGCCGGTCTCAGGATCAAGGAGGCCGTCGGCAAATCGGATTTTTCTGGTATAGTCTTTTCACTAGTATCTAAAATCTAATATACAATATAACACAAGTACCGCAAATGCAGAATACGCATCGTGTAGAGCGTTGTAAGTATTGACATTCATGTGTACACACTAAAATGAACTGCGGTTTTATGGTCCGCGGTCAAATTGAATAGATAAATCGCACTATCTTACAAGCACAAATTTCCCGGGTTGCATTACGTCGTTTGATTCATGGTAAATAATGTAGAAATAGACCGCGCACGTCATATCACCTGTACTTATTCTGTAACTGCTATGCCTGACGGGTCCTGAATAATGGACTAATCTTCCCGAAGTATCATATATGCTTATCCTGCTCTCTGGGAAAAGGTTCTCAAAGAACAGGGCGTTTTTTGCAATGACAGTGTTTGTACATTGGGGGTGGTTACGAGCAAAGGATTCGTTCTCCCTAACGGCAACATTTATTTCTTTAAACCCCTCCTGTATCTGCCAGCCGGGATTTACGTTTTGGGACCACTCATAGGCGCCGACATCCCACTGGGTATTCACCGGTCGCAACGAAGTATTAAAATCGTCGCCCGGTGCGCCATAGCTTAATGTTCCTGAATCAACCACTGTTGCGGTACTCAGCGGATACATATCCACAACACCGGGGGTAATGCTCGGGTTAATGAATTCCTGCACCGGGGGATTGCCCAGGATCGATCCGCTCACCTGCGACTGACCATAGTGCCGGTTATATGCTATATATCCGGGACCGATGCCGTCGGGTGCCTGAATCGCACTCAGCCCGAGATTATCTTGATAACATGCATTATTGATACAGATCATCTCTCCGGTTGCGCCGTTCCAATCATCAAGCCGCAGACACGTCGTGCTACAATTGTAAATTGTGTTGTTACGTAGATAGAGGTCTTCCATACCCCAGCCACTGTAATTGCGTACGTTTATGCCGTAGTTACAGCCGAATACTATGTTGTTATCGATAGCGGTCTGTCCAACCGCAAATATTCCTTCTGAGCAATTCCAAATGGCGTTTCGCTGTACGATATTGTTATCCGTGGCTGAGCCCTGGTCAGTTTTATACAAAACAATACCTGCTTCGTCGCAATTATACACAACATTGTCTTGTATTATATTCAAATACGTACCACGCTTGAATTGTATACCTTTATGCGGATGGCAGTCATGCACCCAGTTGAATTCTACGATGCAATGGTGAACCGGCGATAAACCGTCGTGATTGCCGAGATACATACCTTCACCAACATCACTGATATCGTGGATATGACAGTAGCGGATAGTCAAGTATGAGAACGTGTTGTTCCCTGGATTGGCGCTGATGCCGACGCCCGTGATATCGTGAATATCCAAATCTTCAATAACAAAGTGATGGCTGGTCGTCCTGAATTTCATACCGTCAATGCCTGAACCAGTATGTGAAGCGGTTATTTCAAATCCCTTCAACGCTATGTAACTCGAATTGTAAACGTCAATGACATTGTCATAGGCAGTACCATTGATGACTACGCTGTCACCAGCCGCCCGAATAACGATCCAATCGGTCTCATTGCCAACTCTGTCTTGTATGTTCCAGTTCATATCGTACCAACCGGGAAGAACTAGCAATGTATCTCCAGCCTGTAGCATATTAGTGAAATTCTGGATTTGTTGAGCCGTGCCTGCCGTGTAGGTGGTCGCCAAAGAAATAAACGGCAGGCAAAGAATAGGAACCACGGCAAATATCTGCTTCATTTGTCTGTGCTTGAAAACTTAAGGAACCGGTACTTCTTTAACTTTGGGATACCGACCGTACAGTTTGCTGTAGATTTGAGGATATTCTGACTTACCGCCAAGCAACCGGGTTGTGATTGGAAAAACTCTCTTCGCAAGCCCTGACATCTTCTTTGCTTTATCCCGGATATCCCACTGGGCAGTCGGGTCCTCACGCAGCCGGGAGATGTGATACAGCTCTCTCAAGTTCAGATTCATGAGCACGCGTCGGCGATGCGCATTTGTAAGAATATAACTACCTATGCCCGGTGAATATTTTTCAAGTTCCCTGAATAATCCATTCGTCTCTTCGGTTATTTCCAGAAATCTCTTTTCCTCACCTACTGCCCAGACCGATTCTGGGATTGTAACGCCCAAACCCGGGTCATAATCACTCCAAGTGATTGACACTATACGGTGGCGCTTTAGTTGCCCAAAGCACCCTCCCGATACGATCAGCGAGTAGCTCAAATTCGCATACTCGAATTCCCTGAGCAAGACGTCGTACAATTCCAGGTGAGCGCACGCTCTCTTGAACAAATCCAGCTTCTTTCTTGTGGGCATCTTCTTTACTGCTCTCAAACACGAGTCATAGGACCGTACTGCCGTCTTGAACATCAAAGCCGCCAGGATCCGCTCGTCCCCATCCCCTGTGTGATCAACCAGCTCAACACCTTCCTCACGCTTCTTGCTTTTCCCTATATTAAACTCACGAAAATACTTTTCGATTTCACGGTAAGTGATCTTATCGTAGTCATTGGCATCACAAAACAGCAGAATCGAAGGTGCGATTCTTTTCACGAGCTTGAAGAATTTCACACCCAGTTCTTGCATCTCGATAAGAGGATGCGAGGCATACCTTCTGATCATCAGCTCAAGATTTCGCGCGTTAATAGTCGCACCGACCTGAGTCTGGGTCGCCAAAGACAGAATGTAGCGAGCGTCTTCTTTCGCCAAATTCGCCAAAAGCCGCCTGCCTTTGTTGGTCTTTGCCTGGACGGAAAACTCTTGGTAGTTATGCGCCTTGATCTTCTCATACAGCAGTCCATAGAATCTATTTTGCCGGCGCACAATGCTGTGGAAATCTCTACGCAGGGCTTTATCCTCTAATTCCTTGGGGACAACATAATCTCCTTTTAAGGTCACATAGCGTTGAGATTTTTCCGTATAGGCACACAAACGAAATCTCTCAAGTTCTTCTATTGCCCTGCGTGAGAGTCCAATGATATCAAAGTTGAATACCGCATGTTCGGCAACTGAGTGATGTCCCATCTCAAATATGATATTACGGTTCGATGCTCTTGCCTTGACGATCTCATGCCGTGCGTTTTCGCGTAGCACGTCGATGGATTTTGGACTTCGGCTAATCCGGGCGTATGCTGCGGATATCGACTCGGGTGTTAAGATTACATTGCGATTCTTGTATTCCTTGAGCGCATCGAGATCCACATTGTAGCCCGCCAGTATGACGCGCGCTGGCATTACCGGCTTCTCCGGAATCTACCTTCGATATCTTTGGCTACCCGTTTCAGTGTCGGATACATCTTCGTCGCTGCCTGCTGATAGGCGACCAGGTCTCTGCCTACGGGATCCGGCACTTCCGTGTATTTGGGCTTCCGTTTATACTCCCTGAGCAGGAATGTCTTTACTACTGAATCTGGATTGATCTCCAGGATCGTTTCATAGTGTTTAAACTCCATTACCAGTATCAGGTCTGCCCAATCGACGAGTCCCCGATCAAGACAATTGGTACGGTGGCGTTCGATCGAACCACCGTATTCCTTGACGACTTGCTTAGCATAATGTGCCGCCTGCAGACCTCCCATCGCAATCGTTCCGGCGGATTGCACTTCGCAATATTTACGGCTGACCAATGTTTTGAATATGCCCTCAGCCATCGGGCTGCGACAAGTATTACCACTGCATACAAATAGGACGTTGAACTTCAACGAACCCTTGAGGGCTATTCTACGACCGTAGACCTTCTCGATTGCCAGAATCGGAATCATACCTTTACGCATCACCAAAGGCGGCGTTACGGTCAGATCAAGGATGGTTGAGGGCTCTGAGTAGAGCATACCGTCATCGATCACCGTACTGACTTCGGTGAAATGTTCAACAATTTCATAGGGGGACGTCAACGGCGGCTCGCCCGATATGTTCGCGCTAGTCACAGCCAGCGGCTTTTGGTATGAACTTAGTAAATGGAGGACAAAATTGTGTTGGGGAATACGGATACCAATTGTGCCGGTAATGAATGGAAGTGAAACATCCGTTCTCTTTTTTAGAATAAAGGTCAACGGCCCAGGTACAAAAAAATCTATGATCTTGCGTTTCGTAATCACCGCATAGTTCTCTATTTCACTTTTGGACATAAAGAGTGTGAAGAGTTTATCGGTTCGCTTTTTAACGCTAAAGAGTCGCTTTATTGCACCCTCGTCGGTAGCATCAACCGCAAGACCATAAATTGTATCGGTGGGAATCGCGATCACCTCTCCATCATGTAAGGTATGTAGTATGCGGGCTATGTGCTGAGATGCTTTGTCGATTTTAACAATCATACAAAGTCGGGCAACGGTTTGAGTTATTGTTTTTCTTCTAGTCTTTTGTATAAACGGCTGGCAAATATTGCCGCATTCTTGGCTCCAGATTTGCCGATACCAAATGTCGCCACCGGCACGCCCGAAGGCATCTGGACAATCGATAGCAGAGAATCAAGCCCGCCCAATGTCGATGCAGGAATTGGCACGCCAAGAACCGGGATTTCGGTCATCGCCGCAATGAACCCTGGTAAGTGAGCAGCCAGACCAGCGCCAGCAATGATTGCAGCAACATCCCCTTTAGTTGCCTTGCCGATTATCTCCCTGATTTTGTCCGGATTCCGGTGGGCAGAATGGATGAAAGTTTCATATGGCACCGAGTTCTTTTTTAAGATCTCTTCAGCCGCAGCCATTATCTCGGCGTCCGATTTACTACCCATGAATATCCAAATTTTCATTTTCGCCTCTTCCTTTTCATCTTCTTCATACCGGTATTGCCGATATCTTTTCGATAATACATACCCTTATAATGGATTTTCTTGATCTCCTCATAAGCACGCTGCTTGGCGATTTTCAGGTTCTCGTGAACCGTTACTACGTTCAGTACTCTGCCCGATGCCGTAACCAGCTTTGAGTCATCGATCTTTGTCCCGGCATGAAAGAGCAGTGTTTTTGAATCCAGCTTTTGCTTGAATGAAATTTCTTCACCGGTACGGTAGTCCGTTGGGTAGCCGGCTGAGGCCAAGACCACACAGAGCGACCACCCGCTCCTCGTCTTGATTGGCTCATCTGACAATTTTCTCTCGGATACTGCAACCAAAGAACTTAACAGGTCACCTTCAACCAACGGTAGTATCACCTGTGCCTCAGGATCACCGAACCGGCAATTGAATTCCAGAACCTTTGGGCCGTTCGAGGTGAGTATCAGACCTGCATACAACACGCCCTTATAATCCAAGCCGTGATCGCGCATCGAAAGTACAGTTGGTTGGATGATAACATTCTCGATGATATTCGATATTCGCTTGCTGACCGGATAGGGCGCATAGGCACCCATGCCTCCAGTATTTGGTCCGCGGTTGCGGTCATACAATTTCTTATGATCCTGCGAAGAAGGAAGATAGGTTATCGAAAGACCGTCGGTGAGCACAAAGACCGATGCTTCTTGTCCGGTCAGGAATTCCTCGACGACAACCCGGTTACCTGCTTCACCAAGCCTATGCTGCACCAACACTTGATCGATTATTTTCTCATATTCCCGCTTATTGTGAGCGGCAAACACACCCTTGCCACTGGCTAAACCCGCGGCTTTCACAATTACCGGAAACTTATTTACGGTTTTATTGTATTTAAGGGCCTCGGATGCAGTCTCGTAGATCTGAAACTTGGGTGCAGGAATGCCAAACTTACCCATGAATTCGCGGGCAAATGATTTATCTGCTTCAATACGACTGGCATTCTTATTTGGCCCAAATATCTTCAACCCGGCATTTTCAAATTCATCAACAATACCCATGGCCAGGGGGAGTTCGGGGCCGATGATAGTAAAATCAATCTTCTTTTCCTCGGCAAAACGTAGCAGGCCCGGGATGTCGGAAGCTAAAATATCCACACATGTTGCCACTTCGGCAATGCCCGGATTACCCGGGGCTACATATATCTTTCTGACTCGTTTTGCCTTGCTCAATTTCCAAGCAAGAACATGTTCGCGGCCTCCGCCACCAACAATAAGAATTCTCATCACAATCTCCTCATGATATCTTGAAACTTTTGCTTAGACTGTTCAATAACGCTGCCCAAAACTGCAAAATCTGCACCCGCATCAAAGACTTTTTTCACATCGTCATATTGTCTAAGGCCACCGCCCACAATCAGAGGGATGTTGATGTTTTCCTTAACCCTCTGAACCATCTCGCTGGGCACTGGGTTCTTAGCGCCACTTCCCGCCTCAAGATAGATGTACTTCATGCCAAAATACTGGCCGGCCAGGGCATGAGCAACCGCGATTTCGTGTTTTGAACGTGGAATTGGTTTGGTGTTAGAGATGTATTCGACGGTCGTGAAATTACCCGATTCGACCAGTACGTAACCTACCGGGATTACCTCAAGGTCGCATTCCCTGATGAGGAATACCGCTTTCACTTGTTCCCCAATCAGAAATTCTGGGTTTCGACCACTCAGCAAGGACAAAAAGAATATCGCATCTGCCCGTGGACAGACTTGATGCGACCCTCCCGGGAATAGAATAATCGGACAGCTCGCATTATCTTTGACCGCGCACACGAATTTGTCAAAATGCGGCGAAACCAATAGCGAAGAGCCAATTAGAATTCCCTTTACCCCATTATCACACACAAATTTGGTCAATTCACCAGCTTCTTCCATAGGCATCCGGTCCGGGTCAAAAAGAGCAAGAACCCCCCTGCCTGATTTATTAAGATGGTCGTAAACCAGCTTGGATATCATGCTGCCAGATTATACTCCTTCCGATGAAAAAATCAAGAGGAAAAGGAGAAAACGATGGTTATGTCACGGCGTAAGACATAGCGATTGACAAAGCCACATACCGTTCTATAATACCACACGAGATAGGAGTAAGATATGAAATGGACATATTTAGTTGTTTCACTATTCACGGCCGGCTCCCTGTTAAATCAAGCCCGTGCCAATACCCTGCCGCGCGATTCTGCATACCTTAATATTAAGATAAACAATGATACGACTACCGAAGTTCAAAATGAGGAACAAATCGTAATAAATCCCAAAGACTCAACGAATTTGGTCGCGGTGTGGCGGGACTTTCGGGTCGGCTATCGTCAGGTCGCCTACGCGTACTCGTTTGATGGCGGCCTCACCTGGGAGCAGGACCTATTTGTTGAACCTCAGTATATCTGGGATAGTGATCCCGGCTTGACCGTTGACACTGCAGGTAATTTCTATGCTGTAATCCTATCATTCTTCTCCACGTCACAACCCAATGGTCTATTCGTCTATAAGTCAACCGACGGCGGGGTCAACTGGAGTGGTCCAGTGACCGTGATCAATAACGTGCAAAATGTCTTTGAGGACAAAGAGCTCATCGCCTGTGATCGCTCGGGCGGTCCATACACGGACAACCTCTATGTTCCGTGGACCAGGTTCGGAGCAACTACGGACATTCTCATGTGCCGTTCCACTGATGGTGGGAATTCGTTTGTTGGTCCGGTCACGATCAGTGATGCAAGTGGTGTACAATGGCCTGTGCCTTGCGTGGGCCCAAATAGTGAAGTTTATGTTGCCTGGGTAGAGTATACCCCGGATCGTATTCGCTTGGACCGGTCGTATGATGGGGGGCAGACTTTTGGCAGCGACATAACCATACAAGACGTGAACGATGCTTCCCGGAACATAAATGGAGCGATATGGGTATTCTCTTTTCCCGCCATCGATGTCGATATCACGAATGGTCCAAACAACGGCAACATCTATGTGGCTTACATGGACGATTCACCAGGCTTTACGGATACTGATATGTATTTTACCCGCTCAACAGATGGCGGCACCACTTGGAGCCAGAAGGTGCGCATCAATGACGATCAACTCAATAATGGATGCGATCAATTCCACCCCTGGCTCGCGGTTGCGACTGACGGAAGTATTATCGTAGTGTTCCTGGACCGTCGGAATGATCCTGAAAACCTGCTCATGGACCTGTATATGACCACGTCGACTGATGGTGGTAATACGTGGACTGAGAATGAACGGATCTCCACGGTCTCCTGTGATCCAACTGCTGGTTCCACGCTTGCGGAACGCGTAGCAACCCCGATGAGGACAGACCGACCCGAGATTCTTGCCGACCGCGCCGGATTGATCGGCGAATATATCGGGGTGGCCGCATCATCCATCGATGATATTCATCCAATCTGGACTGACACCCGGATGGGCGATCAGGATGTTTTTGTGGGAGTCAGGGACACAAGCGGCACAGGTATAGATGAACATGATTTTACGGCTATGAATTCAGCGACGTTATCGGTTTTCCCGAACCCGGTCCGCGGTCAAATCATTATCAACATTCATTTTCCACAGCATGTTGAGCCTATGTCACATGCGCAAGTAACCTTGCATGATATCAGTGGACGCCTCGTCAAAGCCTGCCCGGTCAACCCATCACGCGCACCCCTAGCACTATATTGGAACCTTTACGATGATAATGAAGAAAACCTCGGCACCGGGGTGTATTTTTGCTCTCTCCGCTTAGGAGACACTGTAATATCAACAAAATTCGTGGTTTTCTGAACAATAAAACCCTGTGACTCTTGACAATTCTAAAATTATACGTAAAATCAGGATATGAAAGAGCTGGAAAAGGTTAAGCTTTTCAGGTACTTAACGCCCCAAGAAGTCAGCTGGATGCTAGTCAAGTGGCAACCCCGGGATGTACCCGAGGGAGCTGTCATCATCAAAGAAGGAAGCACGGGTAATGAGATGTTCATTATCGAAACCGGCCGCGTTGAAATTAACCTCGTCCGTGGTGACGTTGTCTTATTATTGACCGAACTCCAGGAATCATCCTTCTTTGGCGAGATGTCAATTTTGACGAGTAAACCGCGCTCCGCCACGGTCAAAGCCAAGACTGATGTGCGGCTGCTTGTCTTAAAGAAACAGGATTTCATGGAAATCCTCAATGAAAACCCCAAGGTTGCCGCCAAATTCTTGCTGGCAATGGGCGAGGATCTCTGTAATCGAATAATAGCAACAAATACGAATCTGGAGAACTATTTCCTGATAAATCAGGCGATTATTGATAACAAATCGTTTCGTGATCTTTATATACTAGCCCATAAGGCCCCATCGTCTAGTGGTTAGGACATCACTCTTTCAAGGTGGAGACACGGGTTCGAGTCCCGTTGGGGCCACTACTTTAAAAAAAGGAGAGGTTATGAAAAAAACATTAATTGTGATCGCGCTTGTAGCAATCACCGCTTTTGCCCAGGAGATATCCATCAACGGCAATCGGGGTATGTTCAGGCTGCAGTATGCTCAACCCCATGATATGGGCATGCTATCCTTCCATCTGGCGGTCCTCGAAAGGTTTGATAAAAATCCAGTGGATCTCACGGGACAATCGAGCACTGACCGTATACATTCTCTGGAAACAGTACTGGGAATGTCCTATTCGATAAATGACTATGTGGAGACACGTTTTCACGCTGCACCCTTTGCTAAATACTACGAGGCGAACGATTATCCGATCCCGCGTAGTGACCCCAAACCAGTAATCGGCATCCGCACCTATGAAATCGGTCTGAAAATCGGCTATCCGCTCATCACTGATGAACTTACGCCGACAATATATGCTTTCGGGATTGACGGTTATGTTGATTTTGGTCCCCAACTATGGACCGACTATTTCGGTAATGCTTTTGAAAAAGACCGTGCGCTCTATGCCGATACTTTTTTCCCGCCCTACAATGTCGTACCGAATGTGACGCCATACATACCACACGATCCTGATTTTGGTTTCAGTGCGCTCTTTGACTTCCGGGTAGGACCATTCGCAACGCACATCAACGCTGGTTACCTAATCACGGGCGAAGATAAGAACCCGGGCTACGTGACCGCATCAGATTTCGCATTATTGGAGCGGCCGAACTACATTCCGCATGGAATTGGCATTCAATTAATTCCTTCTGAAGGACTGAAGGTATTATTCGAAGTCTATGGTTACACGACGCCTGATTTTGATGCAGAATCCCTTTGGGTCACACCTGGCTTAAGGTTCGGTTCGAAGAACGTTAACTTTGATGTTGGGTGCGAACTCGGAATAGTAGGCACTTCGCACTGGAAGGCGTTCTTCAATCTGTCCGGCGGTTATGATCTGGCCAAAAAACCAAAGGAACCGCTCGCGCGCGTCTACGGCAAAGTATCCGACGGGAAGAGCGGAGCGCCACTATCGGCAACCATCACCTTCCCGGAGACTGACCGGCAAGCAATTCAGACGATGCCTGATGGCACCTACGAGATTGCACTGGCACCGGGCAGCTACCGTCTCCGTGCTGACGCAACCGACTACAGGTGGCGGGAACAAGGTTTGGTCCTCAAGGATGGCGATAAAATCCTGCTCGATTTCGCGCTGAACAAGAAACCCATGGCAAAGATCGCGGGCAGAATATATGACGCCGAAACCAACCAGCCGATCGTCGCCAACATCACCCTCCCCCAGACTGAATTTCCTGCAATGGCATCAGATACTGCGGGATTCTATAGTATCGATCTGGTCCCGGGCACTTTCAGACTCCGCGTCACCGCCACTAATTACCAGCCCGAGGAAAAGGTAATCGAGCTAGCCGAGAATGATACCAAGATCATCGATATTGCTATGCATAGCGGCGGCATACTCACGGGCAAGGTTTCTGAATATGAAACCGGCAAGGCACTACTAGCCCAAATCACTTTTGTTAATACAAAGATACCCAAGGTGACAACCGATCCGACAACCGGTATTTACAAGATCGCGGTACCCCAAGGTACTTACTCGGTTATGGTGGAAGCGGATGATTATATCATGGAAAGCGCTCCGGTAGTGCTGAAAAAAGATGAAACCAAAATTCAGAACTTCGTCCTGAAACCAGTGCCCAAAGTAGGTGAAAGAGTAGTCCTCCGGGGTATCACGTTCGACTTCAACTCTGCGGTTATCAAACCCGTATCTTATCCGGTGCTTGACGATGCGGCGCGAGTGTTCAAGGCTAAACCCACGATGAGGGTGGAAATCAGTGGCCATACGGACAGTGTCGGTTCGGATTCATACAACATGAAGCTCTCAAATCAAAGAGCCAATGCCGTCCGTGAATATTTCATACGCTATCATAATATCGAGCCCAACCGCCTCATCTCAGCAGGCTATGGAGAAACCCAACCGATTGCTGATAATCGAACCAGATCAGGCCGAGACATGAACCGTCGTATTGAGTTCAAGGTTTTGAGTTGGTAAAAGAATAGATCATAAAAAAGGGGGCAAATGCCCCCTTTTTTATACTCTGGCCCCGGTCATCTCCTGCTCGATTTTGTCTATATAGCGTAAATTGCCGATCTTCTTGAATATTCCATCCGCCTCAAGGAACATCTTCAATGCTTCCTTTGACTTACCCTCTTTTTTGTATGCCACACCTCTGGAATAATATATCTCTCCGGATATTTTATTCTCGGGAAGAGTCTTCACGTAATTATACGCTCGTACGAAATTCTCCTGTGCTCTTGCGTATTTCTTTAATTCAACCAAAACCCGAGCCCGATACAGCAAATTGTATATTCGGTAGAGAGTATTGCTTTCAGTCTTCAGCTGCATGGTCATCTTTCGCACCAATCTTCCAGCTCGATTGTATTGTCTTGCTTTCAACTGGTACTCCATCTCTTCCATCAAGCAATCGACATTCAAGAACTTCACATTGATTTCCGCTGCAACCCGCAGCGCATTTTTTAGATGTGTCCTACCTCGAGCAGCGTTATTCTTCTCCCGGTACAACTCACTCAGACTTATGCTGGCAAAAATATTACCTTCATAGAAGTTTATTTCTTTGGCAAGCTTCAAGGCGTGTCGAAAACTCAACAACGCTTGATCCGGCATCAATCGATTGTAATTTATCATGCCCAGATTGTTATACAGCAGAACAATGGTTCTCTTCGCACCAATCAGCTTTGCCTTGGATAGTGCTTCCAAACAATAGGCCTCAGCCTTAGGTAGATCATAACTGGCATACATCACGCCAAGATTGTTCAAGGTTATCAGAATACCCTCTTGATATCCTACCTCTTGATATATACTCAGCGCCTTATTGAAGAATCTCTCGCTTACCTTTATGTTAAACTTACCCTGATAATTCAAGCCTAAATCAACGTAGCAAGCGGCGACGTTCTTTTTATCGCCGGTGGATCTCCTTATTCTTAAACTTTTCTTGAAATACAGTTCTGCTCTATTAAACTTGCCAAGTCTCAAGAGAACCACACCAAGTATGACATAGGTATCACCCAAGGTCTGACTACTCATCTGCTTTCTCTTCCTGAGCATGTCGTCGCACTCTTCCTTAGCGCGCCCGTATTGTCCCATCCTGGTGTAGAGCCATGCCTTCGCCGCTTTGAATATGAATACCGCGGCAGTACCTTGCGTGATCTTCATCCCCCTTTCATAGTATTTCAAGCTTCTTTTGTATTTACCCAGTTTTTCGTAGACACTGCCAAGCTTCTCATAGACACGATACGCATTAGGGTCCATCTTAAGACAAGCGCGTAAATGTTCCATTGTTTTCTTATAATTACCGATCGAGTTGCAGATGTCGGCAAGCGCAAGATTGATTTGAAAAATCTCTTCAATATTACCTTCGTACTTTAACGCAATTTCATAGAATTTTATGGCCAGACTATGAGCATAATTGTCACGTGCCTTCTGGGCAGCTTTTTTTGCATACATCAATGCTTTGGAGGCATCGCGCGCCAGGGTAAAGTGATACGCCAGTTGTTCGTAATAGTTGTGGATAATGTTATGAAATGCGGTCTCGGTCGCCTCACCAACCGCCTTGTGGCATTTCACCAGGTCGGCGCGGGGGGTATTTTGATAAACGATTTGGCGTACGACGTCTTCGGAGAAGAAATAGGTATCGGTGGTTCTACTCTTAATAAAACCCAATCTAATCATTTCATCAATCCCCTCCATGATCTGACCCACGTTCCGCTTGGTGGCGATAGAAATAATCTCCGGGGTAAATTCCTGGCCGTACACTGCAGCGATTTGAAGGAAAGTCACTATTTCCGGATGGAGCAGCTTCAATTTCCTCTTCATCGTCTCTTCGATCGTCGATGGGATAGGTACCGCCATGCTTTTCACAAAAACCCATTCTCGGCCATCCCAGTATATCTTCTTTGTGCGATGGAACTCGGCCATGATCTCTTCGATAAAGAACGGATTGCCCCCGCTTTCGTGATACACTGCGCGGGCCACCGCAACGGGAACGGTACCCATGATGGCTTCCAGGAGCTGATTAGACTGCTCCTCACTCAGGGGTGAAAGCGTTATCTGCGTATAGAGACGCTCTCTCGCCCATATGCCCCAATAATGGGAGAGTGGTGAATTCTTTATTTCTTCAATCCGGTAGGTACCAAAGATTTTCACATTCGGTTTTATGCTCCGCATTAGAAAATCCAGCAATTCACAACTCGGCCGATCTGCCCAATGCAGATCATCCATGAAGAGTATCGTAATGCCCGGATACACGGCCTCGGATAGTTTGGTAAAGAATTCACTCACCGCATGATACAGGCGGTACTTGTCCAGTTCTTCACTATGCAAGACACGCAAGATGCCTTCGGCCGGAAGAAGTTTAGTCAACTCTGATTGATAGACTTCGGCTAACCTCTTTACAGTCTGCTGCACAAGCGAGAAATCCTTATTGATCAATTCACCGAACATATTCTTGAATGGATGATATGCGACCGACGATAGCGCTTCGTATGCATTGCCGCGCGTCAGTATTTGTGTATTAAGACGGTCCTTGAGCTCAAGAACAAGACGTGTCTTCCCAATACCCACTTCACCCGCGAGGAAAATCGCACTGTAATCCTTCAGTTGGGTCAAACACCAATTGGTCTCATCATCACGGCCAATAGTCACTGGTGAGGGTATGCGTAATCTTCTAAGCGCTGCGCGTTCAACCCCAATACGATTCTTCCCTTGCTGCTTGGCTTGATACATCAAGCTGTCGGCATGACCCAACAACGCATCAGCCCTCGTCGCATCATCCGGGAATGTCGCGAATCCAATACTACATTGTATCCGGTGGGAACGGAGTTCTGTGGTATTTAACGCATTGATAACCCTATGTCCGAGTTCATTTGTCCCCTTGGTATTGCTATTCGGCATCAATATAACAAACTCGTCACCACCATAGCGCACAACGCTATCAACTTCTCTGACATTACCGCGTAAGAACTCGGCAAATCTAACCAAAACCCTATCCCCCTCAAGATGACCGAATTTGTTGTTGACCTTACGAAAATCATCGATATCGAGGAGCATTAATGAGAATTTTGTGTCGAAGCGGTTTGCCCGTTTTGTTTCATTCTCTATCCAATAATGCATGTAGCGCCGGTTATAACAACCGGTCAATTCATCACGATATATTTCCTTCATCTCCTGAAGATTATAGTCACCGCCCGACCCAAGTCAACTAACGCCTAGCATTGGGGTCAAATCTTGACTATTGACAAAATCAATCTATGTCTTTCTATCAATGATACTGATATTGAGTTCAACATTTACAGCACACCTGTCACCAAAAGCAAAGAATTTGTCAATAGTCAAGATTTGACCCCAAATTTATGTTGCTGGTTATAGTATAAGAAGATTGTTACTCGTAGCGCAGTGCTTCGATCGGATTGAGGCTGGCCGCACGGCGTGCCGGGTAAATTCCGAAGAAAATCCCCACCGCCGCGGAGAATCCGAAGCCGAGAAGAATCATCCAAAATGATACCGAAGCCTTGAGTGGTGAAATGACCGAAATCAGCCAGGCTAGTACCAGGCCGAATAAGATCCCGATAAATCCACCGATGAGCGCGAGGAAAATCGACTCGACCAGGAATTGCGAGAGAATATTCCCGTTTGAGGCACCAACTGCCTTGCGGATACCGATTTCTCTTGTGCGTTCGGCAACCGAAACAAGCATGATGTTCATGATGCCAATACCGCCGACGACAAGAGAGATCGCCGCAATTGCGACGATTGCAATAAAGCCCACACGGGTAATGTTCTGATATATTTCCATTAGCATCTGCTGCGTACCCAACTCGAAATCATCTTTCTTGTCGAACGAAAGCCCGTGCCGGCGACGCATCAGTTCCCGCACCTCATCAATCGTTCTCTCGACCTGGTTCTGTTTCGGTTTAATATCTACCGAATAACCGAAAAATGCGCGCTCGAAAATGGATTCGCCCCTCCGGGGAAAGATCTTCTCGTAGAATGTATAAGGCATGACGAGAAAATTATCCATGCTCTGACCCAGAAAGGCTCCTTTTTCCTTGAAAACACCGATGATCTTCAATCGATGCCCGCGGATACTTAGTTCCTTGCCCACGGGTGATTCATCAGGAAAGAGATTCTTTGTCACGTAAGACCCTACGATACATAAATTACGGCGATGCATTATGTCATCTTTGTTGAAATCACGGCCGCTCTCAACAAACCGGTTATTCACCGCCGAGAAACTTTCATTCGAGCCGGTGATACGTACGGTGGCGATTTCTTTGTCTCGGTACTTGAGTTTTGTCAGCTGTTGAGATATTTCAGGAATCGCAGTCTGAACCGAGGGCAATTCGCTAATCGCAACCGCGTCCTCAGGAGTCAAGTCAGGTCGGCTAGCAATCTCCTCGATATTCTGCGGGCCAGCCATCACCATGGGATGCTTCGTGAGAAAAACCAGGTCCGAGCCAATCGATTGAATCTGTTCGGCTACCGAGCGATTAAGGCCTTCGATCAACGAAAGAATTGCGATAACCGTGCTGACCCCGATAATGATACCAAGTGCAGTGAGGAACGAACGCAAGCGATGGGTTTTAAACGTCTGCAGCGAGAGTGATATCTTGATCAGAAAATCATTCATGCTCGATCATCCCATCTTTCAGTTTAATGATGCGCCTGGCGTGTGAGGCAACACTTGCATCGTGGGTTACCATGACCACAGTATTCCCCTCATCCACCAGCTGGTCAAACATCTCCATGATCTCCGCGCCGGTTCTTGAATCCAGGTTGCCGGTCGGTTCGTCAGCAAAAATCACCTTGGGATCGTTGATCAAGGCTCGCGCAATAGCCACGCGTTGGCACTCGCCGCCCGACATTTCATTTGGGCGATGGTTCATACGGTCACCCAGCCCGGTTTTTTCTAAAATTGCCTTGGCTTTGCTAATCCGTTCCTGTTTTCTAATGCTCGCGTATATCAATGGCAGGGCAACATTGTCGAGGGCCGTGAGTCTGGGTAGGAGACTGAAGCTCTGGAACACGAAACCAAAAAACGTGTTTCTTACCTTTGCCAGTTCCAGGTCCGTGTAACTCGAAACTAGTTTATCTTCCAGATAATATTCACCCGATGTTGGGGTGTCGAGACAACTCAGGATGTGGATCAGGGTTGACTTGCCCGAACCTGACGCGCCCATAATCGAAATGTAATCATTGGTCATGATCTGAACGGTTACACCGCGCAGCGCGTTGACTGCTACTTTACCGCGCCAGTATGTCTTGTGAATTTCAAGTGCGCGGCAAACGGTTTCTTTCTTTCCCATTACGTACGGCTACGGATCGCCCGCATTAGTCTTCTCGGGCCTGCATCACGGGAAGAAGCATTCGTATCGGGTTCTTCTATGGTGAAGCTAACTGCTTGCCCCTCCTTTAACTTACTCAGTACACGGTAGGGGCCAATGATTACCGTATCACCCTCGTCAATGCCCGACATGATTTCCGTTTCCGTATCACTAGAAACACCGGGGACTATTTCCATCAATTTCGCTTTACCATCTTCGACGACAAATACTGTCTCCACTGGCTTATCCCCGACCGCCCGTTTACCCGAAGCCTGAATGGGAATCGTCAATACATCTAACTTTTCACTAGTTATTATGTCGGCCTTCACATTCATCCCCGGTCTTAAGAGTGGCGAAAAATCGCCCAATTCGATTTCAACCTCAAAATCGGCTGCCTCGTCCGTGCTCAGCTGATTCGTAATGGGCATCAGGCCGACCTTTATAACAGTGCCCACGTACACGGAATCAGGCATGGCGTCCGCAATCACATCCGCATATTCTCCTACTCTCACGTCAGGGACGTCGGTCTCATCAATCTTCACAACGGCAATCATTTGTGACAGATCGGCAACGGTCATCATCACGGTCCCGCCATAATTGAGCGCTCCCATTACCGCGGTCTCGCCTTCTTCAACATTCACCTTCATAACCTTCCCCGAAATAGGGGCGTAGATCTTGGTCTTTCGATACGCATCCAGGGCTTGTTCGTACGATGCCTTCGCCGTTTTATAGCTGAGTTCGATGCGTTCAAAACTCTCTTGTGATATAAGCTTCTTTTCGATAAGCTTCTGAGCCCTCTGCAAATCCTGTTCGGCTTGTTCCAATTTGGCACTCGCCAGCTGGCGCGTCGCATCAGCCTGCACATCATCGAGTTCGATTAGGATATCACCCTTTTTGACGTCATCACCCTCAACATGATTTATCTTCCTTACCCGGGCGATTGTCTCAGCCGATATATCGACTTGCGATTTCGCTTTTAATTCACCCGATGCTGACACCTTTGAGGTGATATTACCTTTTTTCACCAGCGCGACTTCAACCTTTTCACCAGAGTCTCGCTGGCTCACGTTCAAAACGATAATCACAATAACTACGACAATGACGCCGATGATTATCAATAGTCTTTTCTTTTTCATCTGTGCTCCTTGTTAAGCGTCAACGTACCCAGGAGATAGGAAAAGGTAGCCTGCTGTACATAATAGTCACTCAGCGCAGATGTATACGAAACACGCGCGTCGTAAATGGCTTTCTCCGAGGTTAAGAAATCCAGGAACGAAGTTATTCCTAACGCATACTGTTCCCGGGAAATGCTTGCCGCTTCGTTCGCCGCGTCCAGACTCTTTTTGGCAAACTGTAATTTATCCAGTGATTCACGCAGCGAGTAGTAAGTGGTCCGTAATACCTTTTCGGTCTCCAGCTCTGCCCGGCGCTCAGCATATTCACTCTTCTGCAGGTCCTTCTTGGCATTGAAGTATTTGAATATCAAATGCTTTATTTCAAAAATCGGGAAACTAACGCTTACACCATAATTCTTCACCGCGTTGTCATTGTAGTACTGAAAGTCGAAAACGAATGAATCGCTGCTCACATTGTAGCCATAGAAAAGAGATATCCGCGGTAAAAATGCCAGGTACGAGGATATGAGATTCACCCTCGAAACATTCCTGAGTTCCCGAGCAATTCGCACGCCGTAATTGACGTCATAGAGAATCGTCATGAGTGAGTCAAGATCCGGCATGTCAGTAAACCCGGGATCACCCAACACATCGGTTGGATAAATATCTTCAACCGTACCCAATATTGATTTCAGTTCTTCCTGGGCAGAGATTTCCAGGGTTCTCGCGCGAGATCTATCCTGTTGGGCATTCAGAAAAAAAACTTCGCCTTGCAACAACTCGAGCCTCGACGCCGCGCCTAATTCGTACTTCGCCTCGACCAATTTCAAATTCTCCTGTGCCCTCTCGATTGTTTTCTCTACGGA
>JBAUFP010000025.1:0-9087 GCA_049679205.1 bacterium
AAAACCATGACTTCGATGATTGCAAACGGTAGGGAAACGAGCAGTATCGGATCGAATGCTCCTTCGTAGAAGAAAATTACCAGCTGATGGATCAAGAGCATTGCGGACACAAGCACGAAAACGAGTGCACTGAGGCCGAGAAACTTGCCAAGAATGACTTCACTCCTTTTGACGGGCTTTGATAATACTGTATAAATGGTCTTCTTCTCGATATCTTTGTGCACCAAGGCCGCACCGATTATGATCGTCGTGAGAACACCGAATAGCGAAGCCGCGGCCAGTCCGAAATCGCGCAGGATCTTCGGTGCTTCGCCCAAGGCAAAAGGTTCGAGAAATACGGAAACGACGATCAACAGGATAGCGAAAACGATGAGCAACAGCAATATTCTCTGTCGTAAGCACTCTTTGAATGTATTTTCAAGTACTGCTATAATTCTATGCATTTTATAACACGATTAAGCGACAGAATAATTGCAGATAATAATATACATTAACATGTCATTTCTCTGCTTTGGGTTTTCCGAGCTGCTCCACAAACCATTCCTCAAGAGATATTTCATCCGTTTTAACTCCCTTTCGCAATAATCGGGTTAGCTCGCCAACTTCCCTTATTTCGCCATCAATTATGATGCCTATGCGATCACATACTGCTTCGGCATCAGGCAAAATATGTGACGAGAAGAAGATCGTTGTGCCTTTGCCTTTTTCTTCCAGAATCAAATCCTTTATATCCTTGCGGCCGATCGGGTCTAAGCCGGTCAATGGTTCATCAAGGATTAGGAGCTCTGGCGAGCCAATCAAGGCTTGCGCAATGCCGATCCGCTGCAGCATCCCGCGTGAATACTTTCTTAGGTGTAAATCCTTGGCTTCGTCCAATCCGACCCTTCTCAGAAGGTCAGCCACGCGTGGTTTATAATCTCTCAAATCATGGAGTAATGCATGGATTTTCAAAAATTCGTACCCGGTTAAATGATCATAAAAGTATGGCGATTCCGGCAGAAACCCGATCATTCTTTTCGCATCTAACGAGTTCACTGCTTGACCAAAAACACTCACCCGGCCCGAGTCGGGTTTGATCAAACCAGTGATGATTTTGATCGTGGTTGTCTTGCCTGCGCCGTTAGGGCCGAGAAAGCCGAACACCTCTCCTTTTCTGATTTCCAGTGAAATTTCCTTGAGCACCGCCCTTTTTTTCTGCCAGAAATGGTTCTTGAACGACCGGCTGATGTTTTTTAGCTCAATTGCGGCTTGCATTGCCTAAAATATACACAGGAATAGGCATTTGTAAAGGTTTTTTTGCTGACACACATCTCCGTCGAGAGTGGCTTGAGCGAACCGATGTCTTGACAGCCGCTGTAATTTATATAAAATAGACGTTCACGAAAGGAGGCCAGATGTTTTTGGTGTTCGCGATTGTTTTAGCATTGCCTCAGGATTATGTTAATCTGGTTATGTCAGGAGACTACCAGGAGGCAATTGATTACTGCCAAGAGATGATACAAAACAACAAAGACCCTTACCAGTGGAAACTGGAAAAGGGCGACGTTTACTACAGCAAGTTATCAGATTTTGATACGGCGGCCGAAATTTACCAGGACGTAGTAGATAACCATAAACACAAGAACGGATGGGCATACTATCGTCTAGCGCAGGTTCTGGAGATGAAAGAAGACTTCTTGAACTCGGCAAGAATGTATGAAATCGTGGCTACTCGTTTCCGCAAGGCACCTCTAGATTCTTTCTCACTGACCGGAGTAGAACGCTGTTTTAAGAAGAATTATCAGGATTATGTTGCATCGATAAACGGCTATAACATCACCCGGCTGGAACTCGATGAGAAAACCGGTCGAGGAGGTCAATTCGCCCGTTCTGATGAGCGGGCCGTACTCGATGGGATGATAACTGAACGCCTCATCTATGCAAGTGCGATTACTCTCGACGTAAGAGGCACCGATTTCTTCCAAGATAATTACCGGATGAGAAGCAGGTTACTGATCCTCGATGAAGTACGGGCCAGTGAGGTCATGCAAACCTCAACGCCGACTGAGAAGCAGATGAAGAAATACTACAAAGAAAATAAGGAAAACTACAAGATACGCGAGCAAGTAATAGGAAAGGAACTCGTCGTTGAATCTGATAGTCTGGCCGCGGTACTGCTCGATTCATTAAAGAAAGATGCGGCGAGTTTCGATACGTTGGCGAAGCTATATTCAACACAACCCACTGCGCGCAACGGCGGAAACATGGGGGTCGTCTATCGAGGGCATAAACCAGAATCCGTAGAGGAGGCTTTGTTCAAGACCGGACCCAATAGCCTAACCGATATTGTCGCCTTTGATAACAGCTATGGAATATACTACATAACATCTTATAAACCCGAACAGTATCGTGAATTTGACGAAGTAAAAAAACAGATAGAAGCGCAAGTGAAAAGTGCAAACATTCAAAAAGCAGAAACGGCATTGACCGAACGATTGAAAAAGAAGGCGAAGCTTGTCGTATATAATGACTCGATTATTACCGTCCTAAAGGATACAACCGAACAGAGTGAGAACGTCGTTCTTGCCGGAGTAAACCTCCGCAAGCTCACCTGGGGTGATGTAAAACAAAGAAATGAGGCCATGACACCTCAGTTCGCCAAACTCGATCTCACAAAACCGGACAAGGTGGAGGAGTTGATAAATACCATATTCGACGAAGAACTGCGTCTGGAATTGGCTTGGCGCGAGAAGTATTTCCTGTACGATGGTTACTTCGTACAGCTTAAGGATGCCATCAAGAATATCGTGGATCAGGGGTTGTACAGAAAAGTAGTACTCGACGCGGTGGTCATCGATTCGCAGGCCGTAGCCGACTTTTACCAGGAACACATCGAGGAATTCAAGATGCCGGAATCTGCGCGCGTTCACGAGATACTATCAGAAACCAAGGAGGCCGCGGACAAGGTGTACAAACTGGTCAAGGCGAACCCCGAGGCCTTTGATTCGCTGGCCGCAGAGTACTCGATCGGTCCATCAAGTTTACGCGGGGGAGAGTCCGGGCTCATTCGCAAGGGGATGATGGGCGAGGAGTACGACAAGATTCTGTTCAGTCTGAAGATCGGCGACATCAGTCATGTCTTCACCACAAAAGAGAACGTATGGACGATCATACAAATGGTTGAATACTATCCTGAGCACTACCGGAGTTTGGACGAAGTTCGGCACATCATCGAATCTCGCATGCAGCGTGAGCAGCAGAGTGAGCTTGCCACTGGATTTCTCACTAAGATCAAGGAAGAGGCTGACATTCAGATATTCTTGCCGGAACCAGAAGAGGAACAGGACACCGAGCAGGAAACTCAGGGCGAAAAGCAGTAATAGGGCATGCCCGAGTTACGCAAAGACCCGGTTCTTGGTCGCTGGGTAATTATCTCGACGGAGAGGGCGAAGCGGCCCAAGGATTTCAAATCAGCACCAGAAAAGAAGAAGATAACGCCTAAGGAGTGTCCGTTCTGTCCCGGCAATGAGGCGGCCACACCACCTGAGATCTCTGCGATCCGAAGAGACAATTCAGCGCCAAATACTCCAGGCTGGACACTGAGGGTAATTCCGAACAAATTCCCTGCCCTGCGTATTGAGGGAGAGATAGACCGACGCGGCGAGGGTATTTATGATCGTATGAATGGAATTGGTGCTCATGAGGTTATCATTGAGACACCAGAGCATGCACAAGACCTCGCTGATATGGACCCTGGTGCATTCGAAGATGTGATTGGAGCATACCAGAGTAGATTACTTGATTTGAAAAAGGATGAGCGGTTGCGTTATGTGATGATCTTCAAGAACTTCGGTGCGGCAGCCGGTGCTTCTCTCGAGCACACCCATTCGCAGTTGATCGCGACGCCGGTTGTGCCGAAGAGGGTGATGGAAGAAATGGACGGAGCAAAGCGGTATTTCGAATACCGTGACCGCTGTATCTTCTGTGACATCGTCGTCCAGGAGACCAAGAACAGGAAGCGTCTTATTTGTGAGAATAATTCCTTTATTCTGGTATGTCCTTATGCGCCACGATTCCCCTTTGAGTGCTGGATCGTGCCGCGCAATCACTTATCTAATTTTGAAGATGCTACCGCTGAGCAGCTAAAGGATTTGGCCGCGATTCTAAAGGATTGTCTGATGCGCCTGAAAAAGGCTTTGAATACACCTCCTTATAACTATGTCATCCACACCGCTCCGATTACTGTCCGGGGTATTGATTTTTACCACTATCACCTTGAGATAATTCCGGTTCTGACGCATATTGCGGGATTTGAATGGGGTACTGGCTTCTACATTAACCCAACTGGTCCCGAGGACTCGGCGGCCTATCTCAAGAACATAATCTGATGTCTTATCATGTTTAGTCGCGATGTAAAATGAGAGTTCTCTTCGTCGCATCGGAAGCAGTACCGCACGCCAAAACCGGCGGTCTAGCCGACGTAGTTGGCGCTTTGCCTCAGTATCTCAACGATTTGGGTATTCAAACCACCACGCTGATGCCTAAGTACAAAGGGATTAGTGCACCCATCGAGAAGAAAATTACCGTGCGGATGAACGATTCATATAACGTAGGAGTGTGCCGACAAGGCGATTTTCTGTTTTTTGACTATCCAGATTTCTTCGAGCGTGAAGGACTTTATGGCAACAAGAAGGGTGACTACGCAGATAACTGCGAGCGTTTCACCCTATTCTGTAAAACTGCGCTACAACTCGTTCAAGACGAGGGCTATGATGTTGTGCATTGTCATGACTGGCAGTCGGGTCTCTTGCCGCTATACATGAAACGCGCCCGGCTGGGAGCGAAAAGCATCTTTACTATTCATAATCTCGGCTATCAGGGCAGATTCCCAAAGGACAGACTGGACATGCTAGGACTTGACAAGAGTTATCTAACTCCAGAAGGTCTAGAATTCTACGGTGATATCAGTTTTTTGAAAGCAGGTATTGTGTATGCGGACATGGTCACCACTGTCTCCGAGAGCTATGCCCAGGAAATTCAAACACCCCAATTAGGTTTTGGTCTCGAAGGGGTGCTCCGAAAACGGGCCGGTGATCTGCATGGTATCATAAATGGAATTGACTATGCCCAGTGGAATCCAGAATCGGATGATCTACTTTACGCGAATTACTCTGATTTTCACGGCAAGCAGAGAAACAAGGTCCGTCTCTGTGAGGACAATCGCCTTGATGCGGGAAGACCGTTGATCGGTATGGTCTCGCGCATCGCCGGCCAAAAAGGTTTTGACATTCTTGTATGCGCAATGGACGAGATAATCACGCTGGGTTTTAATATGATCATACTCGGTTTCGGTGAGGAATCATATCACGAGAAATTACAGAAGCTCGCTGATATCTACCACGGACGGCTGTCCGTGAACATCAAGTTTGACAACCGGCTAGCCCATCGCATATATGCGGGGTGTGATTTTTTCCTCATGCCTTCTTTGTATGAGCCTTGCGGATTAGGTCAGTTAATCAGTTTGCGTTACGGCACCGTACCGATTGTGCGCAAAACCGGCGGACTAGCAGACACCGTTTTTGAGTTTAACCGCGATGATGCATCGGGCAACGGATTCTTGCTTGCCGAACACACTGGGCAGGCAATCGTTGGGGCCGCAGAGAGAGCTGCTCGAGTATTCAGGGACACAGAGATTTTCAGAGAACTTTCCGAAAACTGTATGCGCTACAATTACTCATGGTCTGAATCCGCCAAGAAATACCAAAAACTGTACAATGCGATCAAAAACCCTTGACAGTCATCCATTATTAAATAGAATTTTAGGTTTTGAAAAGGGAGGTATATGATAGTTAAGTGGCAGTGCACAGTATGTGGCTATATATATGACCCTGAATTTGGCGATCCTGACAATGGCATTCAGTCCGGGACCTTGTTCGAGGATCTTCCCGATGATTGGGTCTGCCCAGAATGCGGCGCCGAGAAGGATCAGTTCGAGCCTTACGCCGAGGAAGAAGAATAGCCGGGGTGACTTCCGTATCTCTTTGTCATCCCCAAAATCCATCATAGATAACTGGGTTTTAAACCAATCAGCGCCCGGTAACGTCCAATAAAGTGAATGGTCAAGAAGATGATAACCTGGTTAGGTCATTCAAAAAGGGCAATGAAAAGGCCTTTGACCGAATATTCGAGAAATATCATATACCGGTCTACAGCATATGTTATCGATACACAAGAAACGAAGCTGACGCCCGTGATCTTACTCAGGAGATATTCATCCGGGTATACAGGAACCTCGCGAAATTCAGAATGCACTCGAAATTCTTCACATGGCTATATAGAATCACGGTTAACGCCTGCATATCATTCAAGAGACGTGAGCGCCAATTCGAACCACTGCCCGAGGCCTTGCCGGATACCCAACCTCTCGGAAGAAGGGTAACGTTGAAGGTGACAATTGATGATGCTTTACGAAAACTTCCGGAGCGACAGCGAATGACCTTTATTCTCCGCCACTATGAGGGTTATACATTCAGTGAAATAGGGGAGATAATGGGTATTACAAGCGGTGCGGCAAAGGCGAATCACCATCATGCGATACGGAAACTCCGTACTTTTCTTGAGGGTTTGTTATGAAAAAATGCACGCATTACACGGAGCAAATCATTGATCTCTTGGAAAATCAGCTGACGGATAGGGCGCGTGGTGAATTGCTCGGACATATTGAACACTGTGCGGAATGCGCACAAGAGTACAAAAAGCTGCAAAAACTGAACGAGGTCATGAATCGAGATGAATTGACGCTGCCGCCGGAAGCAACCTTCGAGCGAATAAAGCTGGCAGCAAGAATGCAGGTGGTGTATCCAAGGCACAGGTTTTTCAGTCAGTTGCTTAAGGTATCATTACCGGTATTCGCCCTGGCCGCGATGCTCTTGATTTTCCTTCGACCAAGAGTCGAAACAGTGGAAATGAGTATCCCGGTTGCCAATCTCCTTGAAGATGATGAAATCGCAGAATTCGCCATTGCCGGTATTGTAAGTAGAGATATCTTGGACGAAATCGAGGATTTGGAAGGGCAGTTTTTTATTGATACTGAAGAGGCAATCGGAGAGATGTCGAAGGAAGAGAAGAACGAACTGGTGCGCTTCCTCTACCAGAAGTACGCGATCGGCATTTAGATGATGCGTCGAGCGCTGTTCCCAGGAGGTATTATGAAAAGGATTTTTATTATATTACCGCTGCTATTTGGAACAGTGATTGCTCAGGAGAATGATACAGATGATCCCAGGGCGATCATTGAAAAAATAAGAATATATCGGCTTACCAAAGAACTGGATTTAACAACCGAACAGGCAATTGTATTTTTCCCGAGATTGAACGAATTACGGAAAATCGACACGGATTTTCGCACCGAACAGAAAGCGGTATTGGATAACTTGAGGGTACTGATCCGAAATGAGGGTCAAGATAAAGAAATCATGGAATCACTGAACAGGTATGAAGTGATTCTTAAGGAGAAAGTAGACCGTCAGTTGGGAAAAATGAATGAAATTCGCAAGATGCTTACACCCAGCCAGCAGGCAAAATACCTAATATTCCAGGATGATTTTGAACGCGAGATAAGACGAATGATAAAAGAGGTAAAGAGACTACGACCCCGATAAGTACCTGATTTCCTGACGAATTACTTCTGGATTGTTTCAAGTAAAGCCCTCAGATCATTATTGAGTGCTTCGAGGAGCTTTACCTCTTCAGTCACGCTGCTTGTTCTTCTTGCCAGCTCTTTTCTTTCCTTCATTTCCCGTAGTATCGCTGTATACTCGATTTTGGTACTCACTTTTGACACCCGTCCCGTGATTATATAATCACACAATAATCCAGAACTGATGTCGTAGGCTTGATTATCATCGATGATATTTACCCCCAATCCTCTTCGCACGATCTCCATGTTGATCGTTGTCTTGCCGACTATCGTATAGCGTCCGCTGAAGGTCCTTATTGCACGGTATAGCTCATCCTGACACTTTTGACCTAGTCCGGCATTGATCGCTTCGGGGTTCTCCTCTCGGAACGGGAAGATGACAATTACTTTCTTTATCTCGCCGGCGGGCAGTTCACTAGGACCATACTCAAGGTTCAATTCGTTGATCACCAGATCGGTAACATCAAGATCACTCGAGGCATAATAGACGTCTTCGGATAATTCGAGTACTATCTGAAAATCCTCCTGTTCGGCAATCTTAGCAATGGCCTCATTGATTTTCTGCAACAGCGGTGCCATCAAGGCATCGTTTTTCTGCTCAACTCTTCCGCCAGCGCCGAAAATGTTCTGCAGAAACTGATTATACAATTTTGTGAGGGCATTTATTTCATCTTGTTTTCTTAATCTTGCTTCTTCAGACAGAAGCAGTTCTTGTGTCTCGGTCTCTGACTGCAGTTCTTCAATTCTTCTTTTCAGGACGGTCGCCGAATCACGGTATTCGTTGACGAATTCATTGAATTCTGTGGTCGCGGCCGCCGTAGCCTGGTACTCAGTCATCACTCGATTTGCATCGACAAAGCCTATTTTGGTTTCTTTTGCCGTAATGGATAATGATGCAAGAAGCAGTGGTATAAGTAATCTTTTCATCTTTCCTCCAAATGAATGTTATTTTGTGCTTCAGACAAAACAGCATAATGGTTTATTGAATCTGATGTACGGAAAAGACAGGCATATCCTAACATATATGTATCTGTCATGAGGTGATTTTAAAACATTCCAAATGGATTAATCTGGAAGTGGGGTTCCCATCCCGGACGTTCACGATCGAACCCATACCCCAGGTCAAAGCCCAGGACACCGATCATCGGCACTTCGACTCTGATTCCCGCTCCTGCACCACGGTATAGATTGTGTATATTAATTGCCCCATATGATTCAAATGTATTGCCAGCATCAAAGAAAAGAATAAACGCTAACCCTTGAGAGAGTTTCATCTTCATTTCAATGTTATTGATTAGGATGGCACTGCCGCCAACGACTCTTCCATCTTCGATCGGCGATAGCGAACGGTCGGCGTAACCACGCACCCCATCAGAACCAATACCGCCTGCATAGAATCGCTTGTAGAT
>JBAUFP010000026.1:0-2508 GCA_049679205.1 bacterium
CTGCAAAGCCTGCTCCGGGCATCCAGGAACACAGCTTCCGCAACCGTCACAAAGCTCCTCATCAATATGAATGATCTTTCGCTTCACTTTCTCCATATTATGCCTCCATGTGCAAGGGTTAAATACCCAACTTCTTACGCTTCGCCTCAATGTGCGCCAGTATACCATCCACCGCCTTCACGGCGTCGGTTTCAACATTCAATTGTCCGCCAGTTACATTCTTGCAGTCTTCCAGAAGCAACTTTACCAAATTCGGCGCTTTGGTGACTGGCGGCACAGGATTGACGTATGTATAAAGCCCCAGTGCCAGCGCAAATATGGCATCGATAGTAGCTTTCTGTTCCATGTATTCAGGTGCTACTGCCGCGACTGGAAGGTCAGCAATTGGCACATCACCCAGAGCATGAGACACAGCTGCCAAGAGGTCACCCAACCGCCCCGTATCGGTACATGTGCCAAAACTCAGCACCGGTGGTACACTGAGCGCTTCACAAATACTTTTTAGCCCAGACCCGGCAAGACCCTTAGCTTCAGGACTGCACAAACCAGCGACCTGCATACCACCATTGCCGCAGCCCAATGAAAGTACAAGAATATCCCGTTTGATCAATTCTTTGGCAATACGCACACTGTGTACATCCTGACCGTTATCTCTCAAGGAAGTACAAGAAACTAAACCAGCAATACCGCGAAGTGTCCCCTTTTTAATTGCATCTAAAAGCGGTTCCAGAGTTCCGCCTAGAGCCGCCAGAATACTTTCCGTAGAAAAACCAACAACAGCTTCTTTAGTAGGTAACCCGGTGAACGGTTTAACTGATGCTCTGCGACCCTTGAAATTATCCACTGCCATTTGCAGAAGTTCGGCAGCTTGTGCTTCAGCTTTTTCTGGCACGTAGTTAACCCTATCACTAATACCCTCAAATACGACCAACTCACTCACCGGCACGAGTTTGAATTTGTATTTCTCCGCATAGATTGGATCGATTGGCATGGAACAGTTCATGTCCGCAGCAAAAAGGTCGACGCAACCACTGGCAAGGATTGCTTCCTGCATAAGCCAGTTACCTGTAAACCCGTAGAAGACATCATCCATGTCCCAACGCTGTATCATTTCCTGCCCGGTTTCAATATTAGCAATTACGCGCAACCCTTTCGCACCAACCGCCTTTGCCTTTTCCTGCCACTCAGGTTTACGTGCCAGTTGAACCATGGCAAAACCAAGGAATGGCTCATGTCCATTAGGTAAGACGTTGACATAATCAGGGTCAAGAACTCCCAAATCCACACGCATCTTATGTGGTCGTGGCACGCCATACAGAACGTCCTGACAATATTCATTCACAATCTGACTCTGATAAGCCATAGCAATACTCAGGCGCATCGCCTTCAATGCCAGACTCACATAATACCCATCAACATTGGTCAGGCATGAACTCGTCGCGAGCATCATTTCACCATAAATACCGCCCGGAAAGATCCCTAATTTCCGCCACATTTCTTTCCGTTCGGCCGGAGCCAGAGCCTCGACTATCTCACTGGGTTCATCAGAATGTCGGTTGAAATCAACTTTGGCGAATTCACACAATTTCGCGGCGACATCGCGGTCCGTACCCGATGTATCAATGCCTAACCTTTCAGCGAAGTCCTTTAGTTTTTCTGTTTCCTTTATTTCAAAAGGCGTTTGGCCTTTAACTGTGGCACTTAGAGTCTTCAAAGTCTGTTCAGTATGGTAGTGATAAGTTGAAGCACCCATCACATTTCTTAAAAGCATCATGCGCATGGCCATCCCATCACCCGTAATACCACAGACACCACGTTTATCTTTTTCCACATCTGCCCGACAAGGGCCGTTAGAGCATAAGTCACAGCGGACGCCACCCATACAGAACGGACAACGCTGGTCCGGGTTACCACCCATACCCTGAGCCTCGTAACGGTCCCAGATATTATTCATTCCATCGGCTTTTATTTTTTCATAGAGCTTGTTCACCGATTCATGCTGAGAAATTCTCTCTTTCTCCATAGCAACTCCTTTCTAGATCTTTCTCTTCTTAGTTCTGCTGCATATATCATGCAACGTATATTTATCGAAGAACGAATCCATCTCGTTTTTTAGTTCAGACCAGCACTCCTGCATGGGACAAGGGGTAACGTGTGAGCAATACTTGTCTGCTTTGCCCAGGAGACATTGCAGGGGAGCTGTGGTTTCGCCAACCGCATCAAGTATATCCTTGAGCCTTATATCTTTTGGATCGCGCGCCAATAAAAAACCACCACCTGGCCCCTTCTTGCCGTTGATCAACTTTGCCTGGCGTAGTCTGTAGAGTATCTGCTCAAGATACTTCGGCTTTATCCTCTGACGCCTGGCAATTATTGATAGTGATGTGACTTTATCCCGGGGCTGCTGAGCCAGCTCTAACAGGGCCCTAATGGCATACCGTGACTTTGTCATCAGTTTCACATAATATCTTACTCAAAAAGTAAGGTATTGTCAATACCCATGTTAGG
>JBAUFP010000027.1:0-2451 GCA_049679205.1 bacterium
TCTTCTAACACAACCAACCGGTCGTAGATCCTGCTAAGGGCGATATTCTGTTAGCTTTTGCCCCTTAAAAAAGCCTATATTACATGACATTTGCATAGCATCTCGATTTTCTGATTTTTCCTGTTAGCTTTTGCACTATATGCCTGTGCCCATGCTGTCTGTACGTTTTGGCGCAAATATGGCACAAGCCGAGGGGTCCCGAATGAAATGAGAGGCAAAGAAAGAAAGTGACAGTGAAATCACTCCCCGTGTGCTCTTTTTGAATCGTGTTAGCGCGTTAACAACAACTTCTCTGCAGCAATGTTGTCTCCCGCCGTAAGTTTCAGGAAATAGATGCCACTTGGCAGCGGTCTGCCATGGGCGTCGCGACCGTCCCATTGTATCACGGATGTACGGGTGACGCCTGATAATTGCGTAAAATCTCTCACCATTCGCCCACTCGTATCGTACACTCGGATTTCGACTTTGTCAATTTTCAATTTGGACCCATCTCCTGCTATCTGCCATTTGATATTAGCAGTGTGGCGAAATGGATTCGGATGCACCTTGAGTGTTGCGATTAGTTTTTGTACTAAGTCAACCTCTTGAATACTGGTATTGGAATGAACTGAATCTGGAAGCCATGGCTGAAAATCTACATAATCGCTCACCGAATCGCCACGACCGCTCGGGTTAGTCTTGTAATGATAGGGTCCGCTTCGATCACCCCACCAATTGCTCACCGCATCTACTGGATGATATGCACCTACATGACATACTCCAAAGCCGTGATTGCCATAGATGTTATTGAATCTCAAGCGTGGCAAACCGTCATCCAAACTATCAAACTGCACACCGTCTCTGTTGTTGCCAGTAATGGTGCAGCTATCGATGGCTATGCTGCATCTCCAACCGCTATAGATACCACCACCTGTGTTTGCACTATTGTTAGTTATACTAGTATTTACAACATGGGCATGGCAAAAGCCATATTCGTATATGCCCCCGCCGTATTCGGCGCTGTTGTCTCTGATGATACTGTTTTTGACGACAGTACAACCTCCCCAGACATTGCAGATTCCACCGCCAGCATAGAATGCCTTGTTATTTTGTATCATATTGTTGATTATTGTTGGACCGCCGAATCTGGCGTCCACACCACCGTCATAATAGATCGCGCCACCGCTATGTGCGACATTGTTACGTATGATGTTGTTTCTTATGGTTGGTGAGTGCCAGACACGGCAATTGATGCCACCACCGATGGTGTAATACCCGTTACATATAGTGAATCCTTCAATTACTGTTGTAGAATCACACAAAATCGCAGGAAATGACCTGAAGCTTATCACACTCGCCCATAGTCTACCATCGATTGTGGTAACTACCGGGCCTGCTTCGCTTATGAGTTTTATTCCTTCGGTCTCAGGCCATACAATGTTCTCGTCGTATATACCTGGACCGACCAGGACTGTATCACGCATTGCACATGCGTCTAGGCAATCCTGGATACAGTTCATAACTGAGTCTGGATGGACATACCAAACAGCTCCACGCCCTGTTTTGCATAAACAGAGCAGAAGCACAATCATTGTCATGTGATTCAAGAATATTGTCACCTTTTCCTCCTTTCAATGTGGTATAGTGCAAGAACGATGCCTGGCGTAATATTGAGGAATATAATGATATTTAAGGGCTTCGGTGGATAAGTGGTGTCGACAGCAGAACAGTGGTGTTTGTATATGAACACTTGTCTTGACATTGGAAGCTAGGCATATAGAATTGATATTAGGAATAACTTGCTATCAGCATAGTCATTAGAATAAGTAGTTGCTATTGTGCAATGAATAGTATGAATGGGGAGAAATCTGTAAATGAGAGCGCGAGTTATCCAACACTATAAACTCACCCGCAAGCTCGGTCAGGGTGGTATGGCTGAGGTATACAAGGCGGTAGATACTGATACTCAACAGCATGTTGCTTTGAAGTTCTTGCTTGTCCCTCACGCCTCCGATCCAACAGCGCGGAAACGATTTCTACGGGAAGCGAAAGCCGGTATGGAGCTTGATCATCCCAGGATAGTCAAGGTATTCGCCATTGGAGAGAGTAAGGGCCAGCCTTTTATAGCGATGGAATATGTGTCGGGTAAGACATTGGGGGAAATTCTAGAAAGAGGACGTCTCAATATTAGCCAGATCTTGGATATTGGTCTGCAGGTCGCTGATGCGCTTATCGTTGCTCATAAACAGGGTATTGTTCATAGAGATATTAATCCGCGTAACATTATGATTTGCGGAGATGAAGCTAAGGTTATGGATTTTGGTCTGGCGAAAGTGGTAGATACTACGACGATTACAAAGGAACATACTATATTAGGTACTTTTCATTACATGTCGCCGGAGCAGGCGATTGGCGATACAATTGATGGCCGTAGTGATATTTTTTCCTTAGGAGTAGTGCTTTATCAGATGT
>JBAUFP010000028.1:0-5196 GCA_049679205.1 bacterium
CCTCACAATTGAGCTTTCCGAGATTTTGGAGAAAGAGATTTGAGATCGAGGAGAGAAAATGTCTGATGAACTAAGAATTGACTCCGGGGCGTTGATTTTTGCCACACTGGCTGATGTTTATATATCATCGGGGATGATCGATGAAGCCATCTCGATATTAAAAGATGGCCTGACACGCAATCCCAATTATCACTTGGCGCGGATAATATTGGGGCGTGCGTACTACCTGAAGGGGGATATCGAGGAGGCGATCAAGACAATTGAGACGGTCTACGATGAGATCAAAGACAGTGAGAGCGCGAATCTTTATTTAGGCCACTGCTATCGCGACTTGGGTCAAAAGGAGAAGGCGCGAACGTATTACGAGGCGACATTGAAAATCGACCCGGAAAATACGGATGCACTGAAAGAAATCGAGAAATTAATTCCCGACTTCGCTCCTCCACCAAAGGTTAGCCCGGTCAAGGTGGCCGAACGTGAGCCAGCAGAACTTGAAGCAGTCGCGATACCTCTTACTGAAGAGGAAAGGCCGGATAAAGAAATACCGGCAGAAGAAGAAATAACCCCGGTCGTGATCGAAGAGGAGGAGAAAGAACCTGTAGTGGTCGAAGACGACCGAGACGAAGTAAGTGAGGAGCCTGCTGCGATCGGCGAAGATGAGCAAGAGGTTGAGATGTCAGCGATAGAATCGGTTATCGAGGAGTTGCCGCAAGAGGAACTGGAGGTCGAAGCCGTACCGCTTGAGGCGCTTGATAAACCAGTAAAGAGGTTACTGGACCTTGACACGGTGAAAGGTGTTTCTATTTCCACTAAGGATGGATTATTGATAAAGAACTACGGTGAGGCAGAGCATGATGTTGAATCGGTATGCGCTGCGGTTGCCGCGATATGCATGGATGTCGATGAGTCTTTTCGCCTGCTTAAACGGGGTGGACTAACCCGCTGTATAATCGAAAAACCCCGCGAAACACTATGTGTCATGGTAGTGGGTGAGTCGTTACTTACGGTGATTACGCAAGTTGAAACCAAACCCGGTCTCGTTTTCATCTATGCGCGGAAAATAATCGAAGAGATTGAGGAGATACTAGGATGAAGATAAGCGATTTCACGAAAATACAGAAGGTATTGGGCGCCGGACGGGTGAGCGAAGACGGGTTTATTATTGAGGGACAGGCGAAGTTTGAATATGATATGGATAAATTGGGTGCGATCGCGGCACGAGTCACAAGCCGAATCAAGAACAGCCTGAATCTGGAAAAGGCTTCAGCAATAATCTACACGCAGGACAACGTCCTCTTCCTCAGAAGCAGTACCGAAGGAATTGTGTTTGTCATCTGTCAGAAAGATGCGAATGTTGGTTTGGTAAAAATCCGTCTCAACAAAATACCCTAGGGTCACGGTCGACCGCACAGAATTTCAATTGATGAAGACCTTTGTTAGTGTAATTCCAGCAACTCTATATATCTGCACAATCGCGGCTTGGATTACCGGTTGCGCCGCAAAGCAGAGCCGGGATGAAATGACTTGGGACGTGCTTGCGCGCAGGGATATGGTTACTAGTCAGATCCAGGTGCGTGGTATTAGTGATAAGCGCGTGATCGATGCCATGCTCAAAGTGGAACGCCACAAATTCGTACCCAGTGATTATGAAAGGCTAGCCTATGGTGATTTTCCCTTACCGATCGGTGAAGAGCAGACAATCTCGCAACCCTATATTGTTGCCCTGATGACTGAGGAGTTGGAATTGAAGGTAACGGATCGAGTATTTGAAGTTGGTACTGGTTCTGGTTATCAGGCAGCAGTTCTGTCATTACTGGTTGACGAAGTGTTCACGGTTGAGATCATCGAGACGCTAGCTGATTCAGCGACACGGCGTCTGGAAAGATTGGGTTTTGGTAATGTTCATGTACGCTGTGGTGATGGTTTTCTTGGCTGGCCAGAGGCGGCGCCTTTCGACGCGATCATTATCACCTGCGCGCCACCAAAGTTGCCCCAACCATTGGTAGATCAGCTTGCCGAGGGGGGAAGGCTGATCGTTCCCTTGGGCCAGGATTACCAGATACTTACCCTGTACAAGAAAGTCGCTGGCTCCTTACAGAAAGAGGAAATAATACCTGTCATATTTGTGCCCATGAGGGGTTTAATCGAAGAATAACCACGGTACTGCCGTGGAAATTCGAAATCCTAAATCCGAAATTCGAAACAAATCCAAAGCATGAAATTGAAATATCAGAACGGTACTTTGGCTCTTTGGATATGCTGTATCCCCGCGTGGCGCGGTACGATTCACTCATGATGGGTTGGCATTCTGGTACTCTGTCCAGCGAGTACTGATCTTCTGGTATGTGTGTCTTGCCCTAGACGGGGTTACATTTCTTCTATGAAGTTGGTTGAGATGTCACCCTGCATATACTTGGGGTGTGCCATTATCTTACGATGAAAGGGAATCGTGGTGGCAATTCCCTCAATCACAATTTCTTCGAGTGCGCGCTTCATTCTGGCAATCGCTTCGTTTCTTGTATTTCCATGACAGATCAACTTGCCGATCAGCGAATCGTACTGACTGGGAATGATATGGCCGGCGAAAATGTGGGTGTCGAACCTCACTCCGATGCCTTGGGGCATGTGGAAAAATGCCACCTTGCCCGGCGTCGGTACGAAGTTCCGTTCAGGATCTTCGGCGTTGATGCGACATTCGATTGCATGGCCGCGCAATTCGACGTCGTGCTGGTTGAAAGCGAGTCTCTCACCGAGGGCGATCTTGATCTGTTCTTTCACGATGTCGATTCCGGTCACCATCTCGGTTACCGGATGTTCTACCTGAATTCTTGTGTTCATTTCCATGAAGTAGTAATCTTTGTTTTGATCCATTAGAAATTCGATCGTTCCGGCAGACTGATAACCGATGCTCTGAGCCGCGTGCAATGCAGACTCCATGAGTTTACGCCGCAGCGTGTTGTCAACTGCGGGTGAAGGAGATTCCTCGATCAATTTCTGATGCCGACGTTGGATCGAACACTCACGTTCGCCCAGAGTGACGATTTTGCCTTGGTTGTCGCCCAGGATTTGGACCTCAATGTGGCGCGGTTTTTGGATGAATTTCTCAAGATAGATACGATTATCACCAAATGCGGCCTTAGACTCGGCTTGAGCAATGCGGAAGCCGGCGTCGAGTTCTTCATCATCACGCGCGATACGCATGCCTTTGCCGCCACCGCCGGCCGCGGCCTTTAGAATCACCGGGTAACCTATTTCCTTGCACAGCCGGCGGGCCTCCTTTATGTTTTCAATACTGCCTTTACTTCCCGGAATACCGGACAGACCAGCATCCTCCATTGTTTTCTTCGCCCTTATCTTATCACCCATTGTCCTGATGTGTTCTGGTTTGGGCCCGATGAATGTTATGCCGCATGATTCACATATCTCGGCAAATTCAGGGTTCTCAGCGAGAAATCCGTATCCTGGGTGTATTGCCTTGGCGCCGGTTATTTCCGCTGCACTGATTATTCTAGTGATGTTGAGGTAGCTTTCCTTACTTGGGGGTGGTCCGATGCAAACCGCTTCATTGGCCAATCGGGCATGCAGAGACTCGCTGTCAATCTCTGAATAGATCGCCACTGTTTTCAGATTCAATTCGCTGGCGGCACGGATTATTCTGAGTGCGATCTCGCCACGATTAGCGATGAGGATTTTTTCGAATTTCATGATTTGTCGATTTGGAAGGCTATGAGTTTAATCGTTTACTTACGTTGGTCTTTCTTTTCGAATTGTCCCCAGCCACGCTCTGCAGTCTGTTCGATGCCGACTAGTCGGAGCTTGAATTCGTCGGGATTCGTGACCGCTTGAATGGCATCATCATACGAAATCAAGCCGTCTTTATAGAGTTTGAAAATAGCCTGGTCGAATGTTTGCATACCATACTGTCCAAAGCCATCCTCGATTACTGATTGAACGAGTAATGTCTTCACCGGATCCATTAGGTAGTCCCTGACCGTTGGTGTAGCAACCATAACTTCAACCGCTGGAATACGGCCTTTACCGTCGGCACGGGGCAGCAGTCTGAGCGATACGACACCGATTAGCGTTGCCGCAAGGAGGACACGCACATGTTGGTGTTGATGCGGTGGGTAGAAAGAGATAATACGGTTGATCGTCTCGGTCGCATTCAGGGTATGGAGTGTGGAGAGCACCAAATGACCGGTATCGGCGGCTTTGAGCGCAACATCCATTGTCTCACGGTCTCTTATTTCGCCGATCAGAATGACATCAGGATCTTGGCGCATGATGTGCTTCAAGGCCACGGAGAACGATACCGTGTCCATGAGTACCTCACGCTGACAAACTATTGCGAGGTTATCGCGAAACAAATATTCGATCGGATCCTCGATGGTTATGATGTGTCGGGCAATATTCTCATTGATGTGTTCAATCATTGCGGCCAGGGTTGTTGATTTACCACTGCCCGTTGTTCCGGTGCAGAGTATCATGCCCCGAGGTTTGAGCGCGAGGTCTTTCAAAATCGTGGGCAGGTTGAGTTCTTCAATCCTTCTTACCGACATTGGTATCGCGCGCATGGCAATGGCAATACTACCTCTCTGGAGGAAAACATTGACGCGGAAACGGCCCACTCCACGCACTCCGATGGCAAAGTCCATTTCCTTCATACGTTCGAACATCTGCTGCTGGGAGGGTGTCATTATCTGGTAAGCCATGGCTTTCAGACTTTCCGGAGTCAGGGACTCGCCTTTCTCTTCGGCCAGTTTCCCGTCGACCCTGAAAACGGGAGGGGAACCAGCCTTCAAATGCAGGTCGGATGCATTAACCTTTATCATTTTTTCAAGTAGTGTCTTTAATTCCATATTATACTCTCTTCCATTACCTATAAAGGTTCAACAAATATCAGTTCTTGATTATACTCGACCGGGTCCTCGTTCTTCACCACGATTTGCGCGACCCTCCCCGCAACATCTGATTCGATCTCATTCATCAATTTCATAGCCTCGACAATACATACTACCTGTCCCGGTTTGATAATGTCACCCACTTCTACATAAGGTGGTGCGTCAGATGCTGGAGCGCGATAAAATGTTCCAACAATAGGTGATCTTATTGGTACGAGATTTGATTTTGGCTTTTCATTTTCTTCCTGAGTTTTTTCTTCTGATGTCCCTACCGCGGAATCTGAAATCTTTGCAG